>CAJANN010000227.1 GCA_903941095.1 uncultured Rhodospirillaceae bacterium
CCATCAGGTGCATCAACAGGATCACATGAAGCCTTAGAACTGCGGACGGTAGTTGGTGAAGAACGGAGTATGACGACCGCCTTCTTCCTTGTTCAAGATATAGGCTTCGGCCTTGAACTTGGTGTGGGGCGTGATGGAGCCGGGAGCCGCCAGAACCTGGCCGCGCTCGACGTCTTCACGCTTCACACCGCGCAGCAGCGCACCGATATTGTCGCCAGCCTCACCCGAATCGAGCAGCTTGCGGAACATTTCCACGCCGGTGCAGGTGGTCTTCACGGTGTTCTTGATGCCGACGATCTCGACTTCCTCGCCCACCTTCACCACGCCGCGCTCGACGCGCCCGGTCACCACCGTGCCGCGGCCCGAGATCGAGAACACGTCTTCGATCGGCATCAGGAACGGCTTGTCCTTCGGACGTTCCGGCTGCGGGATGTAGGCGTCGACCTCGGCCATCAGCTTCAGGATGGCCTCGCGGCCGATCTCCGGCTGCTTGTCTTCCAGCGCGCACAGCGCCGAGCCCTTGACGATCGGAATGTCGTCACCGGGGAAGTCGTAGCTGCTCAGCAGCTCGCGCACTTCCAGCTCGACCAGATCCAGCAGTTCCGGATCGTCGACCATGTCGACCTTGTTCATGAACACCACCAGGGCCGGCACACCGACCTGACGGGCCAGCAGGATGTGCTCGCGGGTCTGCGGCATCGGGCCGTCGGCGGCCGAAACAACCAGGATCGCGCCGTCCATCTGCGCCGCGCCGGTGATCATGTTCTTCACATAGTCGGCGTGGCCGGGGCAATCGACGTGCGCGTAGTGGCGGTTCGTCGTCTCGTACTCGACGTGCGCCGTCGAAATGGTGATGCCGCGGGCCTTCTCTTCCGGCGCCTTGTCGATCTGGTCGTAGGCGGTGAAGGTGGCGCCGCCGCTCTCGGCCAGAACCTTGGTGATCGCCGCAGTCAGCGAGGTCTTGCCGTGGTCGACGTGACCGATGGTGCCGATGTTGCAGTGCGGCTTGTTACGCTCGAATTTCGCCTTGGCCATGAGTGTCTACTCCGTCCTCGAATAGGGTTTGGTGCCGGTTCAACCGGCCAGCTTGGCGCGGATTTCCTCAGCGACATTGCTGGGGACTTCCGAATAATGATCGAAGGTCATGGTGTACTGGGCACGGCCCTGCGACATCGAGCGCAGGGTGTTCACATAGCCGAACATGTTGGCCAGCGGCACCATCGCGGTCACCACGCGGGCATTGCCGCGCTGATCCATGCCGTTGACCTGACCGCGGCGGCTGTTGAGGTCGCCGATCACGTCGCCCATGTAATCTTCCGGGGTCACCACTTCGACGCTCATCATCGGTTCCAGAAGCTTCGGACCGGCCTTGGCGATGCCTTCACGGAAGGCCGCGCGCGAGGCGATTTCGAACGCCAGAACCGACGAGTCGACGTCGTGGTAGGCACCGTCGGTCAGCACCGCCTTGAAGTCGATCAGCGGGAAGCCGGCGATGACGCCGTTATCCATCGCCGAACGGATGCCCTTTTCCACACCCGGCACGTATTCCTTCGGAACCGAACCGCCGATGACGGTGTTTTCGAAGGTGAAGCCCGAGCCCTTCTCACCCGGCTCGAAGCGGATCTTGACGCGGGCGAACTGGCCCGAACCGCCGGTCTGCTTCTTGTGGGTGTAGTCGACCTCGTACTTCTTCGAGATGGTCTCGCGATAGGCCACCTGCGGAGCGCCGACATTGGCTTCCACCTTGAACTCGCGCCGCATGCGGTCGACGATGATTTCCAGGTGCAGTTCGCCCATGCCCTTGATCACGGTCTGGCCCGATTCGGCGTCGGAGGTGACGCGGAACGAGGGATCCTCGGCGGCCAGACGCGCCAGGGCCATGCCCATCTTTTCCTGATCGGCCTTCGACTTGGGCTCGACGGCGACCTCGATCACCGGCTCGGGGAACTCCATGCGCTCCAGCACCACCAGCGAGCTGGCCGTGGTGTCGCACAAGGTGTCGCCGGTGGTGGTGTCCTTGAGGCCGGCGAAAGCGACGATGTCGCCGGCGCGGGCTTCCTTGACTTCCTCGCGGCTGTTGGCGTGCATCAGCAGCATGCGGCCGACGCGCTCGCGCTTGTCCTTGACGGTGTTCTGGATGTACGAGCCCGATTCGACCACGCCCGAATAGATGCGGACGAAGGTCAGCGAACCGACGAAGGGATCGTTCATGATCTTGAAGGCCAGGCCGGCGAAGGGTTCGTCGTCGGTGGCGTGCTTGGCGATCTCGTCGTCGGTCCCGTACTTCACGCCTTTGATGGCGGGAATGTCGACCGGGGCCGGCAGATAGTCGATGACGGCGTCCAGCAGGGGCTGCACGCCCTTGTTCTTGAACGCCGAACCGCACAGCACCGGCACGAAGGTCATCGCGATGGTGCCCTTGCGGATGCAGGCCTGCAGGGTCTCGAACGAGGGTTCCTCGCCGCCCAGATACTGCTCCATCGCCGCGTCGTCCATTTCGACGGCGGTCTCGATGAGCTGCGCACGGTATTCGGCGGCCTTTTCGACCAGATCGGCGGGGATCGGCTGATCCTCGAACTGGGCGCCCAGGCTTTCGTCCTTCCAGATCACCGCGGTGTTGCGCAGCAGATCCACCAGGCCGACATAGTTGCTTTCCTCGCCGATGGGCAGGTGCATGACCAGCGGACGCGCGCCCAGGCGGTCCTTGATCATGTCGACGCAGCGGTAGAAGTTGGCGCCGATGCGGTCCATCTTGTTGACGAAGCAGATGCGCGGCACGCCGTACTTGTCGGCCTGGCGCCACACCGTCTCGGATTGCGGCTCGACGCCGGCCACCGAGTCGAACACGGTCACCGCACCGTCGAGCACGCGGAGCGAACGCTCAACCTCGATGGTGAAGTCGACGTGGCCGGGCGTGTCGATGATGTTGACGCGGTGGTCGCGCCAGAAAGCGGTCGTCGCGGCGGACGTGATGGTGATGCCGCGCTCCTGCTCCTGCTCCATCCAGTCCATCGTCGCCGTGCCTTCGTGCACTTCGCCGATCTTGTAGGACTTGCCGGTGTAATAAAGAATACGCTCGGTCGTGGTCGTCTTGCCGGCATCGATGTGGGCCATGATGCCGATGTTGCGATAACGATCGAGAGGCGTCGTGCGAGCCATAGGAATCTCTCTTTACCAGCGGTAGTGCGAGAACGCCTTGTTGGCGTCGGCCATACGGTGAGTGTCTTCGCGCTTCTTCACGGCGGCGCCGCGATTGTTGGCGGCGTCCAGAAGCTCGCCCGACAGACGGTCGACCATCGTGGTCTCGGAACGCTTGCGCGAATAATCGATCAGCCAGCGGATGGCCAGGGCCTGGCGGCGGTCCTGACGGACCTCGACCGGCACCTGATAGGTGGCGCCGCCGACACGGCGGGAGCGCACCTCGACGGCGGGCTTCACGTTATCCAGGGCATCGTGGAAGACCTTCAGCGGGTCCTGCCCGGTCTTGCCCTGGATCTTGTCCAGGGCGCCATAGACGATTGCCTCGGCGGCGGACTTCTTGCCGTCCAGCATCAGGCAATTCATGAACTTGGCAACCACCAGATCGCCATACTTGGCGTCGGGATTGATTTCGCGCTTCTCGGCGGCGTGACGACGGGACATGTCTAATTCCTCACTTCGGACGCTTCGCGCCGTACTTCGAACGGCGCTGCTTACGATCCTTCACACCCTGGGTATCCAGAGTGCCGCGGATGATGTGGTAGCGCACGCCGGGCAAGTCCTTGACGCGGCCGCCGCGGATCATGACCACCGAGTGCTCTTGAAGGTTATGACCTTCGCCCGGGATATAGCTGGTCACCTCGAAGCCGTTGGTCAGGCGCACGCGGGCAACCTTACGCAGCGCCGAGTTGGGCTTCTTCGGGGTGGTGGTGTAAACGCGGGTGCAAACACCACGCTTCTGGGGGCAGGCTTCCAGAGCCGGCACCTTGTTGCGCGCCGTCAAAGGCTGGCGCGGCTTACGGATCAATTGGTTGATCGTGGGCATTCAAGTCATTCCCTTAAGGCCTTCCGGGACAACAGGCGAACCAAGAAAAAAACCCACCGGCGACAGAGCCGCCGGGGTTTTCTTCGGATGCCGGTCGCCCATCCGTCTGGCGTCATGAACAGTGTTTCAGAATGTCGCAGAAATCCGGCAGGCAAGCGCACAGTCCCGTCGGCCGGTTTCCCGAGAGCGCCGCATCCTATGTACGGCGCCCTTCGCCGTCAAGCGAAAGAGTCGCCCCGGCTCGCCGGCGGCGGGCCGGTCAGTCCTCGTCGAAGGCGGCGAACGGTTTGCCGGCGGCCTTGGTGTCGAAGCCGAAGAACTCGAAGCTGCCGGCCATGTGGTCGGGCAGCGGGGCCACCACCTCCAGCATGCCGCCCCGGGGGTGCGGCAGGCGCAGCGCCCGCGCGTGCAGGTGCAGCTTGCGCGAGATGCCGGTGCCGGCGATGAAGGCCTCGGCGGCGCCGTACTTGCCGTCGCCCAGGATCGGCGTGCCCAGCAGCGTGCAATGGGCGCGCAACTGGTGGGTCCGCCCGGTCCTGGGCTCCAGTTCCAGCCATGCGGCGCGCTTCAGGGCGCTGTCGACGATTCGGTAATAGGTCACGGCATGCTTGCCGTCATCCTCGTCGACCGCCATTTTTTCGCCGGCGCGGCCGGGCAGCTTGGCCAGGGCGGCGTCGATGCGCCCTTGCGCGATCTTCGGCACGCCGACCACCAGCGCCCAATAGCATTTGCGCGCCTGCCGGCTCTTGAACGCCGCCGCCAGCTTGGCGGTGGCCTGGGCGGTGCGGCCCAGCAGCAGCACTCCCGACGTGTCCTTGTCCAGCCGGTGAACCAGCCGCGGCCGGTCGTCGCGCTCGAACATCAGCGCGTCCAGCATGGCGTCGAGATGGCGGTCGGACATTCCGGTGCCGCCCTGCACCGCCAGTCCCGGCGGCTTGTTCAGGACGATGACGTCGTCGTCCCTGTAAAGGACGGCGTCGCGCAGCATCTGGGCGGTCTTGGCGTCGACCGGCGTCCGGGGCGGTCTGGCCTTGCCCGCCGGGGCCTCTTCCGCCGGCAGGGGCGGCACGCGCACCGTCTGCCCGGCTTCCAGCCGGTGGTTGGCCTTGGCCCGCTTGCCGTCCACCCGCACCTGGCCGGTGCGCAGCCACTTTTCCAGCAACCCGTGGCCGACGGAGGGGAAGTGGCGCCTGAACCAGCGGTCCAGGCGGGTTTCGGATTCCTCGGGGGAAATGGTCAGGGTCTGAACGGCAGTCATGGGGCGGACACTACCCCACAGCCACCAGCCGCACCAGTGCCATTGCGGCGAACAGGGCGCCGACCGACAGCGACACCGACGTGGCCGCGTAAAAGCCGGCGACCATCCAGTCGTGGCGCTCGACCTGCAGGGCGACGTCCAGCGAGAAGGTCGAGAAGGTGGTGAAGCCGCCCAGGATGCCCACGGTCAGGAATACCCGCAGGTCCGGCGAGGGCTGCCAGGCCAGGGCCCCCAGTTCGGCCAGCATCCCCATGACGAAGCTGCCGGCGATATTGACGAACAGCGTTCCCCACGGAAAGCCGGTGCCGACGGACTGGCCGATCAGGATCATCGACAGATAGCGGGCCACCGAGCCCAAGGCCCCGCCGGCGGCGACCCACAGAATGGCGCTGATGTTCACCCGTCCGGTCCCCCGCCGTGGAATTTCCCGCCGACCTTAGCCGTGGGTTTTTTTCCACGCAATGCCGTTCGCCCCATGTGGATAAAATCGCCGCCGATCTATCGGCTCTCTGCCGGCAGAATGCTGCGAAATATCATTGCATAAATAATCCGCTGCGGATTTTCCAAGGGTGACGCGTGATGCGGTCGATTGGAAAAGCATGCAAAAACTTATTGCGAAACATGTGTGCACTTTGGGAATCGCGTGGAAAACTTTCTTGGCGGCGGGGGGGTGCCCAAGGTGTTTTCCCCCCTTCCGCCGGATCGGCGCGATGTCCGGTGCGAAGGCGTCGCAGTTCGCCGGAACCGGCGGAGCGAAGGCCTGCCGCGGGCGAAAGGCGGAAAAGCCGGTTGTGGATAAGGCCGGTCCAGAATGATGGGGAGATAGTGCCCGGAATGCTGCAAAAAATACCTGCGTAAATGGCTGAGCGGCGGTTCGCCACGAGGGAGAGGAGGAAGGCAGGCGGCAATGCTGCTGCATAAATATACTGCGGAATATGTGGACATTATTCGGATAACGGGGATAATCCGGGCAGGATGGCGCAAATCGGGGGATCTGAATGATCCTGGGCTACTATAGGCAGTATCCTGAGCGCGAAGAGACCGCCGCCGCCGTGGACGAGGCCTCGCCGGCCGCGCTGCTGCGCGCCGAACGCTGTGTCCGCATCGAAAGCGACCCGCCGGGGGACCGTGCCCGTCTGTTCGCCCTGATCGGCGATCTGGAACCGGGCGACGTATTGGTGGCGCCGTCATGCCGACGGCTGGGCCGCACGGTGGCCGAAGTCTGCCGTACGGCGGTGCTGGTGCACGAGCAGCGGGCCAGCCTGCGTCTGGCCGCCGAGCGGATCGACAGCATCACCCCCGCCGCCCGTCAGGTCCTGATGGTTCTGGCCGAGTTCGACCGGGCGATCGCCGCCCGCCGCCGGGCGGAAGGGTTGCGGGAAACCGCCGGATTGGGTGTCCGGCCCGGACGGCCGCGCAAGGTCGGCCCCGACGCCGTGCCGTGGCTGCGCATGGAGCTGGCGGCGGGACGGTCCTTCGCCTCGCTGGCCCGCGAACTGGGGGTGCATCCCACCACCGTCATGCGGCTGGCCCGCCGGGTCGAGGAGACCGGGGGCTGACGCCGTTCAGGCGCCGGTCTTCTTGTCCCGCAGGCGGCTCCAGTAATCCAGGCGCTTGCGGATCTCGCGCTCGAAGCCGCGCTCGGGCGGGTCATAGAAGACCTGCCGGTTCATGCCGTCGGGGAAATAGTTCTGTCCGGAAAAGCCGTCTTCGGCATCGTGGTCGTACCGATAGCCCTTGCCGTAGCCGAGATCCTTCATCATCCGGGTCGGCGCGTTCAGGATGTGCATGGGCGGCATCAGGCTGCCGGTCTGCCGGGCCGAGCGCATCGCCCCCTTGAAGGCCATGTAGGCGGCGTTGGATTTCGGGGCGGTGCCCAGATAGATCACCAGTTGCGCCAGGGCCAGTTCGCCTTCGGGGCTGCCCAGCCGTTCATAGACGTCCCAGGCCGACAGGGCCTGCACCACCGCGTTGGGATCGGCCAACCCGATATCCTCGACGGCGAAGCGGACCAGCCGGCGGGCGATGAACAGCGGGTCCTCGCCGCCGTCCAGCATGCGGGCCATCCAGTACAGCGCGGCGTCGGTGTCCGAGCCGCGCAGCGATTTGTGCAGGGCGCTGATCAGGTTGTAATGGCCTTCGCGGTCCTTGTCATAGGCCGGGGCACGCTTTTGCACCACCCGGGCCAGCCCGGCGGCGTCGAGGAGCGGGGCCGGCGGCAGGGTCGACAGCGCCTCGACCAGATTGAGGAAATAGCGGCCGTCGCCATCGGCCATCGCCTGCAGGGCGGCGCGGCCGTCCTGGTCCAGCGGCAGGGCATGGCCTTGCGCCTGCTCGGCGCGCCCGATCAGTTGGTCCAGGGCCGCTTCGTCCAGGCGCTTCAGGACCAGCACCTGGGTCCGCGACAGCAGCGCGCCGTTCAGTTCGAAGCTGGGATTTTCGGTGGTGGCGCCGACCAGGACCACGGTGCCGTCCTCGACGAAGGGCAGGAAGCCGTCCTGCTGGGCCCGGTTGAAGCGATGGATCTCGTCGACGAACAGCAAGGTGCCCAGGCCGGCCGCCTTGCGCGAACGGGCGGCCTCGAACACCTTGCGCAGGTCGGCGACGCCGGAGAACACCGCGCTCAGCGGCTCGAAATGCAGCCGGGTCCGTTCGGCCAGCAGCCGGGCGACGGTGGTCTTGCCGCAGCCGGGCGGCCCCCACAGGATGATCGATGCCAGCTTGCCGGCGGCCAGCATCCGTCCCAGCGGGCCGTCCGGTCCCAGCAGATGGTCCTGGCCGACCACCTGCTCCAGGCTGACGGGACGCAGCCGCTCGGCCAGCGGGCGGTCTTCCGGGCGGTCGAACAGCCCGCTCACCCGCCGACCTGCAGGGACAGGGTCTCGCCGTCGCGTTTGACGGCGATGGTCCAGCGGCGCTGCTCGCCCGACAGCAGCCGCCTGGCGTCGCCGACCGAGGCGACCGGGTGGTTGTTGACCTCCAGCATGATGTCGCCGGGCTGGATGCGCAGACGGTGG
This sequence comes from uncultured Rhodospirillaceae bacterium, assembly GCA_903941095.1. Lineage (GTDB taxonomy): Bacteria > Pseudomonadota > Alphaproteobacteria > Rhodospirillales > Magnetospirillaceae > Magnetospirillum. The sequence goes on from CAJANN010000227.1 coordinate 8,300, forward strand.
GCGATCGATCCGCGCTTGACCTTCAGCACCACCACTCCGGTCTGGGTGCCTTCCAGCCCCAGTTCTTCCGCCAGGGCCGGGTTCAGGTTGGCGATGGTGGCGCCGGTATAGGGATTGGTGCCGCCCACCTCGGTGATTTCCCGCGGGGGATTTTCCGGCGGAGCGACCAGCCGGACGGCGAAGCTGCGCTCGGTGCCGTCGCGCAGCGCGGTGAAGGTGGCGTCCGCCCCCGGGGTCAGGGTCGCCAGCCGGAAACGCAGCGATTCGGCGTCTTCGACCTCGCGGCCATTGATGGCGGTCACCACGTCGCCGGGCTTCAGGCCGCCGCGGGCGGCCGGGCCGTCGCGATGCACGGTGTTCAGCAGCACGCCGACCGGGCGCGGCAGCTTCAGCGCCTGGGCCAGTTCGTTGGTGACCGGCTGGCCGGTGGCCCCCAGCCAGGGCCGCACCACCTTGCCGCTTTCCTTGATGCTGGACAGCACCGAGCGGACCATCGTGGTGGGGATGGCGAAGCCGATGCCGTTCGAACCGCCATCCTTGGAATAGATGGCGGAATTGATGCCGATCAGCCGTCCGTTCATGTCGACCAGGGCGCCGCCGGAATTGCCGGGATTGATGGCGGCATCGGTCTGGATGAACGACCGATAGTCGGTGATGCCGACATTGGTGCGGGCCAGTGCGGAAACGATGCCACTGGTGACGGTCTGGCCGACGCCGAAGGGATTGCCCACGGCGATGACCAGATCGCCCACTTCCAGGGCGTCGGAATCGCCCAGCGGCAGGGTCGGCAGGGTCGAGCCCTTGGGCAGGTCGACCTTCAGCACCGCCAGGTCGGTGCGTTCGTCCGATCCCAGGATGCGGGCCTCGAATTCCCGGCGGTCGGCCAGGACGACGGTGACCTCGTCGGCGCCCTTCACGACATGGTGGTTGGTGACGACGGTGCCGTCGGGGGCGACCACGACGCCCGAGCCCAGGCTGTTCTGCACCCGCTCCTGCGGCATGCCGTGCGGCACCACGTCGCCGAAGAAACGGCGGAAGAACGGATCGGCCAGCAAGGGCGAGGCCGCCTGACGCACCACCCGCTTGGTGTAGATGTTGACCACCGCCGGGGCGGTCTGCTTGACCACCGGGGCAAAGGACTGGCGGATCTGCTCGCGCGAGGCGGGCACGGTCTGGGCCGGGGCCGGGTGGGGGGCCAGGGCCGCCAGCAGCGGCAGGACGATCAGGATACGGGCAAGCTTCATGGTGGCACCGGAACAGTCGCGATGCTGATGTTATGGGGGGGGAATGTGGCCAGCGCAAGGCGCCGGATCAGCCCGGGCGCCCCTTCAGGATCCGGGTGATGCCGTCGATCATGGCGGCGACGGTTTCCGGGTCGGCCGGTGCGGCCGGCGGGATTGCGGCGGTCCGCTCGTGGAGGTCGGCGGCCAGTTCGCTGATCCGGGGAAAACCGAAGGTGCCGGCCAGTCCCTTGACGTTGTGGGCGATGGCGGCCAGCTCGCGCCACAGATCCTGGCGGTCGTCCGGGCGGTGCCGGGCGACCTGAAGCAGGGTGCGCATGGCGGCAAGGTCGTTTTCCCGCCAGACGGGATACTGGCTGGACAGCGCCGTCAGGGCCGCTTCGGCCCGGGCCAGGATGTCGGGGTCGATGTCGGGGAGCTGCTCGGTCAAGGTGGGGCTACTCCGCCGCCTTGACCGGACAGGGCGGTGCGTCCGCCCCGTTTTCAAGCAGCCGGCCGGCCCGCTGGATGATGTCGATGGCCGACAGCGGCTTGGCGATGACGTCGTCGATGCCGGTTTCCCAGGCGGTTTCCAGTACGGCATGGTGGGTCGAGGCGGACAGGGCCAGGACCGGAATGCGGGCGGCGCCGAATTCGCCGCGGCGCAGGCGGTGGACGAACAGCAGCGGGCCGGTGGTGTCGCGGGGCAGGTCCAGGATGATCAGGTCGGGGCGGGCCTGGGCCATCTGCGCCGAAGCCTGATCGGAATCGCGGGCCTCGCTGACCTCGTGGATCTCCAGCGCGCCCAGCAGCGTGCGCAGCAGTCGGCGGATATGCTGGCTGGCGTCGACCACCATGACGCGGCGGCGATCTTCCTTGACGAGGCCCATCCCTTAGACTCCGAACCGCTGGTGCGGGGAGGCGGCTTGCGAACCGCTTCTTTGGTCCGGTTATATAGGGTGTGCACCTTAGATACAACCGGAACCGATTGCGGCGATTGCCGACGGGGCGGCATCATGCCACGCTGTCCCCCGGTCATGGAGCGGTCCGTCATGCTGAAGCGCCTGTTGTCCCTGGGAGCCGCCGCCGTCGCGGCCATCGTTTCCGCCTGCGAGGAAGGCCCTGCCTCGGTATCGGGGAGCTGGCGCAGCGCGGCGGCCTGGAGCACGATGATCCATGCCAGCGCCGATGGGCCGCTGCTGGTCGAGGTGCTTGGCCAGCCCTTCGCGGGGCCGCCGGCGGACGAACTGGCGCCGCAGGTGGCGGCGGCGATGTCCGGCCAGCTGATCGGCCGTCCCCTGGCCTTCACCGCCGATCGCGGACAGGCGCCACGGCCGCAGTACCGGGTGGTTCTGGCCTTCAATGCGCCCGATGGCACCGACGCCAAGGCGCTGTGCGCCGGCCGGGTGGAAACGCGGCCGGGGCCGGAGCGGATCACCGCGCTGGCCACCTTCTGCGGCGACGGCGAGGCGCTGGCCTCGGTGCGCGGCTGGGTGTCGCGCGTCGAAGGTCCGGCCGACCCGCGCTTCCGCCGCCTGCTGGGGCAGATGACCCGCGAATTGTTCGGGGCGGCGCCATGAGCGGCGAGGACCGGCTGCAATCCGTGGAAACCGCCCTGGCCCACGCCGAGACGGCCATCGACGACCTGTCGCAGATGATCCAGGCCCACGAGGCGGACATGGCCGCCCTGCGCCTGGAGATCCGCCGCCTGCAGGCCCGGCTGTCCCGTCTGGAAGAAGACGGTTCCGGCGAAGATGTCAGGGCAATCGGGTGAAGCCCGCGGCAGCGGGCGACTGGGCCGTTGAGGCCCCGCGAAGCGGGCCTGAAGCGTAGCTGAAGGCGCATGGCGGAGCGCAGCCAAGCTGCCGGAGGCAGCGCCCGGCGCATGAGGGCATGATCAGAGGCAGGGCAATCGGGTGAAGCCGATTGCCCTGGCGAAGATATGCAGGGCTCCGAACTCAGGTTACGGAAGGGTAAATTTTTGAC
>CAJANN010000228.1 GCA_903941095.1 uncultured Rhodospirillaceae bacterium
CCAGGGGAATCGGGTGAAGAGATCATGCGGCGATGAGGCTTGCGAGGAAATCGTCATCCCATGCGGCGACCTTGCGGCGGAGACGTAGGGAATCCTTGCCGGGGGCTCGTCGCAGCAGGTTGTGCGCCATGTGCTTGATGGTGGTGAAGTTGGCCGGGGCGTGATCGGTTCGCACCCTGCATTCGTCATCGCGGAATATCATGTCCATGACCCAGTGCAAGCTGTTCTCCACGGCCCAATGGCTGCGGACTATCTGGCCGAGTTGGGCAGCTTGAAGGACCAGGGATGTGATGTAGAAGCGGGCCTCGCATTCGGCCTTGCCGTCGATTTCGCGAATGCTTTCGACCATGACGATCCCCTTGAGGCCGGGCCAATCGTGCCGCTCCTGAAGCCAGGCGACATCGTGGATCACGGTCGTCGTCCGGGTTTCGATGCGCCCATGATCGCCATCGACCGTCTGGTTCCGGCTGGTGGTGGTGTCCTTAAAAGCATTGGCTTTCTGCTCTGCCACGAACAGTTCGACGTCTTCCCGAAGCGAGCCCTGGTTGCCCTTGAGGGCGAGAACGTAATCCGCCTTCTTATCGATGATTTTCTTGGCGATTTCGCGCTGGCAACCCATGGCGTCGATGGTCACGACCGCACCTTCGACGGACAACATGTCCAACAGACGGGGGATTGCGACGATTTCGTTCGATTTCTCCGCCACCTTGACCTGGCCGAGCACGAGCCGCTGCCGGGCTGCGAAGGCCGAAACCATGTGGATTGCCGCTTTCGCCCCCTTCTTGTCGGCGGACCGTCGCACAGTCTTGCCGTCGATGGCGATCACATCGGCCGGAGCGCCGGTCAGCGCAGCAACCCAGGCGACGAAGCACTGCTGGAACTGCTCTGCATCCAGCGTCGCGAAGATGTCGCCCAGATGGTCGTGGGCGGGCGTCCCTTCGCGGAAAGGCCGAAAGCACCGCAACAGGTCCAGCTTCTTCACCCCAAAGCGGGCGATATCCGTGAAGGCTTCTGCCCCGGCCAGCACCGCCAGAAGGCACAGCAGCAGAACCTCGTCCAGCGGATACACGACTTTCCAAGGCTGCCGGGGGTCGGGGAGGTCGCGAAAATGCTCCAGAAAAACAACCCCCTCGCTGATCGCTCCGTCCATCGCCATCGTTGCCTCCGTCCCCCGCATGAGAGGCTATCGATTGATTCAGAACTTTGACCGCCTGTCTCCCCCCCCTTCACCCGATTGCCCTGGGCCCCCTCGCCACAGACCTTGGAATTTTCGCGATTTTGGGTTAATGTGAGTCGCCAGCGCACAGAAGTGCGGCGCCCACCCGGCTTAGGGAAGGGCAGACGACGAGAGAAGGGTAAGTCCATGGTGAACGTCGATATCGCGGCACCGGCCCAGCGCGTCCAGACGCCGGTCATCCAGCAGCAGCAAGTGCACGACCAGCACAAGGTGAAAGAGGCCGAGCCCGTCCGGGACGCCGTCGCCCTGTCCACCGATGCCAAGAAGGCGATGAAGGACCTCATGGAGGGCCAGACCATCGCCGAGGCGTGGATGAAACAGGTCATTGAGGATTCCAAGCAAAAGACCCAGGACTCGTCGGAATCCCAGAACGACCCCAACAGGGACCAGGACGACAAGGACAAGCCGTGGAAGCAACAGGCGCATGGCGCCATCAATTCCATGGTCGCCGACCTGGGCTGGCTGCTTGACGCGCTTGGGGTCGATCCCACCAACACCGACAAGCTGTTGGGCTACCTGCAGGGCCGCGCCGAGAGCGATATCGGCCAGTCGCAACAGGTGATCCAGACGGTCATCGTCCAGGCGCCCCAAGCCAACACGGTGCCGGCCATCTTCGTCGAAGACCTCAACATCACCGTCAGCAAGGGCACGGTGGCCGAGGTCACCGTGAAGCGGGTGACGCTGACCACCGTGCACGGCAGCACCAGGGACCGCATCTCCGACCAGTCGACGCCCATGGTGGTGGACGCCGGCGGCAAATTGCAGACGGTGCGCGGCACCGCCCTGGGCGAAGAAAACTCGGTCTCCCTCACGGCGCAAGCCCGGCCCGAGCCGTATGATCCGGTCACCGAGCGGATGCTGCGGGACGGCACCTCGTCAACCGATGTCCGTCATGGGCTGCTGATCGTGCGCGAGGGCGGCCGGCCGCAGCCGAACAACCCGTTCCGCCTGCGGCTCGACGCCCTGATGCCGTTGCCCGAAGGCGGCATCGACGCCAGCTAGCAATTATCGACGGTCACCCCCGGGCTCGCCCCGGGGGTTCGGGCGGGCAGGTCACCAGCCGCCGCGCTCCAGCCATTTCTTGACCATCCACAGGCGGTCGGCGCCCCAGAAGCCTTCGCCGTCCACCATGATGAACGGCGAGCCGAACACGCCGCGGGCTATGGCGGCCTCGGTTTCGTCCTTGAGCCGCTGCTTCCACTCCGCCTGGGAAATCGCCTCCAGCAGCGCCGCCCGGTCGACGCCAAGCGCCTCGCCGATCATCCCGGTCACCGCCGGGTCGGAGATGTCGCGGCCGTCACCGAAATAGGCCAGGAAGACCTTTTCGGCGAAGCGACGGGCCAGTTCGGCATCGCGCTGGTTCAGCCACCAGAAGGCCCGCGACGGGGCCAGCGCCGCCACCGGAAAGCGGTCGGGGAAGTGCCACGGCACCTCCATGAAGCGCCCCAGCCGATCCCAATCGTGCTTCGAGTACTCACCCTTGAGCGGCTGGGCCACCAGCGGCTGGTTGCCCGAGGCCTTGAAGGCGGTGCCGATCATGATCGGCCGCCAGTTGACCTGCCGCCCGAAACGCTCGCCCAACCGGTCGATCTTGATGCTGGCGAAATAGCCGTAGGGCGACGAGAAGTCGAAGTAGAAGTCGATGGGGTCGGCCATCTGGCGGGCTCCTGCGGGAAGACCCGCTACCCTACCAGGGAACCCGGCTACCGTCCCAGTGGAAGAAACCGCCGCTGTCGGCGGGCTTCAGCCCTTCCAGGACCTTGCACAGGCCGGCCACCGCGCTGGCGGCGTCCAGCGGCGCGGAGGGGCCACCCATGTCGGTCCGCACCCAGCCGGGCGACAGGGCCACCGTGGTGACGCCGCGGCCGGCAAGGTCCACCGCCAGGGTGCGGATCAGCATGTTCAGCGCCGACTTGCTGGCCCGGTAGGCGTAGGAGCCGCCCGAATTGCTGTCGGAAATGGAGCCCATCTTGGACGACACCGCAGCGATGATCTTGCGGCCGGTGAGGTGGTTGGCGAACGCCTCCGCCACCTTCAGCGGCGCCAGGGCATTGACCCGCATCACCCGCAGGAACTCGTCGGCGTCCAGCGAGCCGAAGTCCTGGTGCTCGCCGTAGACGCCGGCGTTGTTGAGGAGGATGTCCAGCGACACCCCCTTAAGGGTGGATTCCAGCCTGGCGACGGAGCCGAAATCGGCCACGTCGCAAAGATGGACCTCGGCGCCGGCCTCCGAGACCGCCCGCCCCTTGGAGGGGTCGCGCACGGTGGCCAGCACCCGCCAGCCCTCGGCGGCGTACTGGCGGGCGAATTCCAGCCCGAGGCCTCGATTGGCGCCGGTGATCAAAATAGTCGGCATGCGCTCCTCCTGTCCTTGGAGCGCGGGCGTCCCGCCCGCCCCGACAGGATGC
>CAJANN010000229.1 GCA_903941095.1 uncultured Rhodospirillaceae bacterium
ACAGGGAAACGCCGCTTTGCAAAAAGCGGCGTTTCCGACTCTTGCCGGACGGCGTATCCTTGACGGTGCCCGCCATCGCCGGGGGAGGTTGCCATGACCCTGTCGCCCCGTTCCGTGCTGATTCTCAGCCTGGCCGCCCTGCTGGCGGTTCTGATATGGGCCGGGCAGAACCCCGCCACCGTCGCCCTGGACAAGTCCTGTGCGGCGCAAGGCACCGCCGCGCTGGCAGAACTGGTGCACGGCCGGGATTTCTGGGGCGCCCAGCAGCGCCTGCTGTTGGCCGAGCGCGACCGCCTGCTCAGCCTGCCGGCCCAGTTGGAACTGGCCCGCGAGGCGCGTGACAAGGAACGCAACCTGCTGGACGAGCATCTGAACCGCCTGTCGCGCGGCGACAACGCCCAGGAACAGCGCGAACAGGCCGCAGCCCAACGCTTCCGCGCCGAGCAACTGGCCTGGGTGATGGCCTGCGAGGCCAAGGCCCGCGAAAAACTGTCGCCGCCGTGACCGGCTACAGATAGCGCAGCAGCAGATAGATGTTGCCGATGACGATGGACAGCAGCATCAGTCCGAAGGCCACCTTCATGAAGGGAACGAAGCGGATGGGATGCCCGGCCCGCTCGGCCAGCCCCGCCACGGTCAGGTTGGCCGAGGCCCCCACCAGGGTACCGTTGCCGCCCAGACAGGCCCCCAGCGACAGCGACCACCACAGCGGCTCCAGGGCTTGCGGGCCGCCGAAGGTCGGGGCCATGCTCTTGATCAGCGGGATCATGGTGGCGACGAAGGGGATGTTGTCGACCATCGCCGACAGAATGGCCGACGCCCACAGGATGGCGATGGCGGTGACCCGCATGTCGCCGCCGGTGAACGACACCAGCTTTTCCGCCAGCATCGCCAGCACGCCGGCCTTTTCGACGCCGCTGACCACGATGAACAGTCCGACGAAGAAGAAGATGGTGATCCATTCGACTTCGCCGAAGATGTGATGGACCTCGTGCGACTGGGATTCGGCGTCGCGGCCCAGGCAATACAGCATCATCAGCACCGCCGCCCCGAACAGGGCGATGGTTCCCGGCTCCAGCCCCAGCGCATGGGCGCCGACGAAGGCGCCGATGACCCCGGCCAGAACCGCCAGGGACTGCTTCAGCAGCCGCCAGTCGGTGATGGCCTCGATTTCGGAAAACCCCATCACCCTGGCCCGGGCCTCGTGGGTGGCGTGCAGCCCGCGCCCCCAGACGACGTGAAAGACCGCGGCGGTAACCAGTTGGACGACCACGATCACCGGGGCAAGGTTCAGGACGAACTGGTTGAAGGTCAGCCCGGTCGCCGACCCGATCAGGATATTGGGCGGATCGCCGATCAGGGTGGCGGTGCCGCCGATATTCGAGGCGAAGATCAGCGCCACCAGATAGGGCCAGGGCTTCAGCTTCAGTTCTTCGGTGATGACCAAGGTAACCGGCACCACCAGCAGCACGGTGGTGACGTTGTCGAGAAATGCCGAAAAAACCGCGGTGACGATCTGCAGCAGAAACAAGATGCCGGCCGGATCGGCCTTGGCCTTCTTGGCCGACCAGATGGCGACATACTGGAACACCCCGCAGCGCCGGGTTATGGCGACGATGATCATCATGCCGATCAGCAGGGCGATGGTGTTGAAATCGATGCCGCGGACGGCGGCATCCTGGTTCAGCACCCCCAGCAGGATCATCGCCCCGGCCCCGATCAGGGCGGCCACGGCGCGGTTCAGCCGTTCGCTCATGATCACCGCATAGGTGGCCACCAGGACCAGCGTCGCCACCCACATGGCATCCAGTCCGAACAGGACGTGGGGAACCCAGCCTTGCGTCTCGCCGTGCATCACCGGGCCTCCGCCATGCGGGTCAGAGCATCGGCAGCGGTCAGCACGCCCTGCAGTTTCCCGGTCTCGTCCACC
>CAJANN010000230.1 GCA_903941095.1 uncultured Rhodospirillaceae bacterium
CCTCGGCCTGAGCCTGGGCGGACATCTCTCCCGCCCCCTTGGCCTCGGCCTCGCGGGCCAGCAGATCCTTGATCTCCTGCTCCTTAGGCTTGGTGCGATAGACGCCACCCTGCTGGAACAACTCCTTTTCAAGCTGCTTGAAGCCCTTGGCCGCCTCGTATTGGGCCTTGGTGCGGGTGAATTCCGCATTACCGGCGGCACGGGCCGCATTCAGCTTCTCCTGCCATTCCACTTCGAACTTCAGGTCGCTCAGCTTTTCCAGATAGCTGGGCTCGCGCTGCTCGGCCCGAACCCGGTCGCGCTCCATCTTGGCCTGGGCTTCCATGCCCGCCCGCTTGCGGGTGATCTCGTCGAGATCGGCGGCGACATCCTGGCGTTCAGCCAGCAGGCGGCGCAGTTCTTCGTTCTCTTCCCTGACCGCCATCACCACCACGGAATGGGTGCCGGCCGGGCAGCGGCTTATCCAGCGCCTGCTCACCTCCCAGGGCGGCGATGCGGCGATCCAGATCGGCCAGCCGCGACTTGACCGAGGATTCTCCTGGCGTCAGCGATTCCAGCGTTGCCGCTCCGGCATTGGCGCCGCCCGACAGAACCTTGCGCAGCCAGGGGGCGTTGGTAAATCCCTGCCAAGCATTGGCCATGCGGGTGAACGACCGCTCGGCGGTGTCGGCGCTTTCCTTGGCCGCTTCGTCGAAGCCCCGCAGTGCCTTGATCAGGGTGTCGCGGAAGAAGTCCGCCGTGACCTTGCCCTGGGTAACCATCTGGCGGAAGCCGCCCGAGGGCAGTGCGGCGGCCCGGTCGAGGGCCTGAAGCAGCCCCGGCATGGGCTCGACCACTTGGTTGAGTTCCTCGGCCCGCAGCGTGCCCGAGGACAGACCCTGGGCGAGGCCGAACAGCGACTGCTCCAACTGTTCGGACGACGCGCCCAGTGCGATGGCGGTGGACTGAAAACCCTCCAACAGCGCCCGGCTTTCACCGGTGGTAATGATCCCGGCCTTCTGCAACGCCGCCAGCCGTGAATAGGCCCCGACCACCGTTTCGAGCGCGGTGCCGGTCTTCTGGGCCTGGGCAGAGCGGTCGGTGGTGGTTTCGGTCAGCGCCGCCGCTCCGACCAAGCCCTTGAGCCGGGCCTCCAGGCTCTCCACCTTGCTGGTGGATTCGACCATGGCCTTGCCGAAGAAGCCGATGGCCGCGCCCGCCGCCAGCCCGGCCGGTCCCAGCGCCATCATCACCGAACCGATGGGGCCAAGGCGTGAAGCAAACCCCGCCATGCCGCCTTGGATATCTTGGCTGACGGCATTCATGGCCAGCAGCGACTTGGACGCGGGCTGGGCGGCCCCTTCGATCCGAGCCAGCGCCTTCTGCCCGTCCTCGCCCAGTTGCAGCAGGGCGCGGCGGACAGTTTCGCCGTCCTGCAGGGACAGGCGGATGGAGACGGATTTGGTGGCCATGGCTCAGCTTTCGGTTTGCTGCTTTGCCGCCCCCGTCACCATGCCGCGCTCGGCAAAGGGCAGCAGCCGTGCCAGCAGGGGCTGGTCGTAGCCCAGCGCCTTTGCCTGGATCAGCAGAGCCGGAAGGTCGAGCCCGGTGATGCCGCCGCGCGGGCCAAGGCGGATCGTGCCGATATTGCGGGTCAGCAATTCCCAGGTTTGCCAGCCTGCTTCGGTCAGAGGGGCGTTTCGGTCGTAGGGGCAGTCGCAGTCTCCACCACAGCCCCGGCAGTAGTCAGGCCCGCCGCCGAAGTGCCATTCTGCGCGGGCCTGGAGACGTTTCCCTCGGCGATGACCGCTTCATGGGTTTCGGTGTACTGGACGACGAAGCCCTCGGCCATGCGGGGAAGTTGCATCAGCTCGGCAATGGCGGTGTCGGTGATCTCGGCGGGCCGATCATCGGCGTCCAGCACGCCCTCCCATTTGGTGATGGCGGAACGGGCCAGACCTTGGGCGAACAGCATCTGCGACAGTCCGGCCAGGGCGTCCTCGTCGGACAGATCCGGCAGGCCGGTGATGTCGGCCCCGGCGGCTTTGAAATCGGCATGCTCGGCGGCGATGGCGCGGGCCATGCGCCAGCCGCGTGACCGGGCGGCCTCGTACACCGCCGTGGTCAGGGGACGGACGAAGACCCGGACACCGTGGGGCAGATCGATCCAGTAGGGTTCCTTGGGAATGGTGAGCCTGATCATGATCAGTACCCCGCCACGTCGTTGACCAGGGTGACGCGCAGCAGATAGCCCGCCGCCGGATCACGGGCCGCCCGCCAGTCGTAGCTGGCCTGGATACCGCCGGGGCCTTTGATCTCCTGCTTCTTTTTCGGCAAGAACACGCGAGGCAGATGGAAAGTCAGGGCAAAGGCGGAGCCGGGGATGGTGAAGTCGTATTCCATCGCCACCGGGCTTTCGGCGGCGA
>CAJANN010000231.1 GCA_903941095.1 uncultured Rhodospirillaceae bacterium
ACAGCACCCCGCAGCGCATGGTGTTTTACGTCTGGTGATGGAGTTGGACGGTGAGATCGTCGAGCGGCTTGATCCGCATATCGGCCTTTTGCACCGCGGCACCGAAAAGCTGATCGAACACAAGATCTACCAGCAGTCGATCCCCTATTTCGACCGCCTGGATTATGTCGGCACCATGAACCAGGAGCACGCCTTCGTGCTCGCGGTGGAAAACCTGCTGGGCGTCGACATTCCGCTGCGCGCCAAGTACATCCGCACGCTTTATTGCGAAATGGGCCGCATCCTCAACCACATCCTCAACGTCTGCTCGTTCGTCTTCGACGTCGGCGGCATGACGCCGATGCTGTGGGGCTTCGAGGAACGCGAAAAGCTGATGGAGTTCTACGAGCGCGCCTGCGGCGCCCGTCTGCACGCCAATTATTTCCGCATCGGCGGCGTCGCGATGGATCTGCCGCCCGGCCTGCTGGAAGACATCGATGCCTGGTGCGACCAGTTCCCCAAGGTCGTCGACGACATCGAGACCCTGGTTACCGAGAACCGCATCTTCAAGCAGCGCACCGTCGACATCGGCACCGTATCGGCCGCACAGGCGCTGGACTGGGGCTTCACCGGCCCCAACCTGCGCGCCTCGGGCGTGGCCTGGGACCTGCGCAAGTCGCAGCCCTACGAAGTCTACGACCGCATGGAATTCGACATTCCGGTCGGCAAGCATGGCGATTGCTACGACCGCTACCTGATCCGCGTCATCGAGATGCGCGAATCGGTCAAGATCATGAAGCAGTGCATCCGCGAAATGCCGGCCGGTCCGGTCCGGGTGGACGACCGCAAGGTCAGCCCGCCGCCCAGGTCCGAGATGAAGCGGTCGATGGAGGCGCTGATCCATCACTTCAAGCTGTTTACCGAGGGCTTCCACGTCCCCGCCGGCGAGACCTATACCGCGGTCGAAGCCCCCAAGGGCGAGTTCGCGGTCTACATCGTCGCCGACGGCACCAACAAGCCCTACCGCTGCAAGATCCGGCCGCCGGGCTATGTCCACCTGCAGGCCCTGGACATGATGTCCAAGGGACACATGATGGCCGACGTGGTCGCCAATATCGGCTCCATCGACATCGTTTTCGGCGAGATCGACCGATGAGCAACGAAACCGAAATGACCAGCTTCGCCTTCACCCCCGAGAACCTGGACCTGGCGAAGAAGATCATCGCCAAGTACCCGGCGGGCAAGCAGCAATCGGCGGTGATGCCGCTTCTGGATCTGGCCCAGCGCCAGGTCGGCTGGACCAGCATCGCGGTGATCGAATACATCGCCCAGATGCTGGACATGGCGCCGATCCGGGTGCAGGAAGTGGTGACCTTCTACACCATGTACAACCAGCGGCCGGTGGGGAAGTACCACGTCCAGGTCTGTACCAACATCTGCTGCCTGCTGCGCGGATCGGACGGGGTCGGCGAGACGGCCAAGCAGGTCCTGGGCGTCGAATGGGGCGAGACTTCGCCGGACGGCCAGTTCACCCTGTCCGAGGTGGAATGCCTGGGGGCCTGCGTCAACGCGCCGATGATGCAGGTCAACGACGATTACTACGAAGACCTGACCCCCGACAGCACCAAGGCGGTGCTGGAGGCGCTGAAGCGCGGCGAGACCCCCGCGGTCGGCCCGCAGAACGGCCGCCAGTTCTCGGCTCCCGAGGGCGGCCCGACCTCGCTTACAGAGCTCACCTTCGGCACGGAGAAGGCATGATGCTGCGCGATCAGGACAGGATCTTCACCAATCTCTACGGCATCCACGACTGGGGCCTGAAGGGCGCCCGGGCGCGTGGCGATTGGGACGGCACCAAGGCCATTCTGGAAAAGGGCCGCGAGGCCATCATCGAGGAAGTCAAGAATTCCGGATTGCGCGGCCGCGGCGGCGCCGGTTTCTCGACCGGCATGAAGTGGTCCTTCATGCCCAAGGCCGCCGGTCCGCGCCCGCATTTCCTGGTGATCAACGCCGACGAGGGCGAGCCGGGCACCTGCAAGGACCGCGAAATCATGCGCTTCGACCCGCACAAGCTGGTCGAGGGGGCGCTGATCGCCTCGTTCGCGGTGGGGGCCAATGCCGCCTACATCTATATCCGCGGCGAATTCATCCTGGAGGCCAAGCACCTGCAGGCGGCCATCGACCAGGCCTATGAAGCCGGCCTGATCGGCAAGAATGCCTGCGGGTCCGGGTTCGACTTCGACCTGTACGTGCATCGCGGCGCCGGCGCCTATGTGTGCGGCGAGGAATCGGCGCTGATCGAAAGCCTGGAGGGCAAGAAGGGCCAGCCCCGTCTGAAGCCGCCGTTTCCGGCCGGCGTCGGCCTGTACGGCTGCCCCACCACCGTCAACAACGTCGAATCCATCGCCGTGGTGCCGACCATCATGCGCCGCTCGGCGGCATGGTTCGCGGGGATCGGCCGGCCGAAGAATTCCGGCACCAAGCTGTTCTGCATTTCCGGCCATGTGAACAAGCCGTGCAATGTGGAAGAAGAGATGGGCATCCCCTTCCGCGAGCTGGTGGAAAAGCATTGCGGCGGCATCCGCGGCGGCTGGGACAACCTGCTGGCGGTGATCCCCGGCGGCTGTTCGACCCCGGTGCTGACCAAGGAGATCTGCGAGACCGTCCTGATGGATTTCGACGGCCTGCGCGAGGCCGGGTCCGGCCTGGGGACCGCCGCGGTCATCGTCATGGACAAGTCCACCGATCTGGTTCGCGCCATCACCCGGCTGTCGCGCTTCTACAAGCACGAAAGCTGCGGCCAGTGCACGCCGTGCCGCGAAGGCACCGGCTGGATGTGGCGCATGATGGAACGCCTGAACAAGGGCGAGGCCACCATCGAGGAAATCGACATGCTGCAGGAAATCACCAAGCAGGTCGAAGGCCACACCATTTGCGCTCTGGGTGATGCGGCCGCCTGGCCGATCCAGGGCCTGATCCGCCATTTCCGTCCCTTGATCGAAGCCAAGATCAAGGCCCGGGCTTCCAGCGCGGCCTAGAGCGTAAGGACCGAAACGACCATGCCGAAACTGACTATCGACGGACGCGAGATCGAGGTCGAGGCCGGGACGACCATCCTCCAGGCCGCCGAACAGCTCGACCCCCCGATTGAGATTCCGCGCTTTTGCTATCACGAGCGCCTGGCCGTCGCCGGCAATTGCCGCATGTGCCTGGTGGAAGTGGAGAAGATGCCCAAGCCGGTGGCGTCGTGCGCCATGCCGGTGGGCGAGGGGATGGTGGTCCACACCAACAACGCCAATGTGCGCAAGGCGCGGCAGGGCGTGATGGAATTCCTGCTGATCAACCACCCGCTGGACTGCCCGATCTGCGACCAGGGCGGTGAATGCGACCTGCAGGATCAGGCGGTGGCCTATGGCGGCGACCGCGGCCGCTATTGCGAGGAGAAGCGGGCGGTCGAGGACAAGGATTACGGTCCGCTGATCCAGACCATGATGACCCGCTGCATCCAGTGCACCCGCTGTATCCGCTTCATCTCGGAAATCGCCGGCACTCCGGTGCTGGGCGGGCTGCATCGTTCCGAGCATCTGGAAGTCGGCCGGTACGTCAACGCCGCCGTATCGTCGGAACTGTCGGGCAACCTGATCGACCTGTGCCCGGTGGGCGCGCTGACCAACAAGCCGGCCGCCTTCACCTACCGCGCCTGGGAGCTGAAGAGGACCGAATCGGTGGATGCGATGGACGCCCTGGGGGCGGCCATCCGCATCGACAGCCGCGGCAACGAAGTTGTGCGCGTCCTTCCCCGCGTCAACGACGACATCAACGAGGAATGGCTGGGCGACCGTTCGCGCTTCGCCGTCGACGGTCTCAGGCGCCAGCGCCTGGACCGCTGCTATATCCGCAAGGACGGCCGGCTGGTTCCGGCCTCGTGGCCCGAGGCCTTCGCCGCCATCGCCGCCAAGGCCAAGGGCCTGCCGGGGTCGAAGATCGCCGCCATCGCCGGTGATCAGGCCGATTGCGAAAGCCTGCTGGCGCTGAAGGAACTGATGGCCTCGCTGGGCTCGGCCCATCTGGATTGCCGTCAGGACGGCGCCCGGCTGGACGGTTCGGTGCGGGCCTCGTATCTGTTCAACAGCACCGTGGCCGGCATCGAGACCGCCGACGCCCTGCTGATCGTCGGGTCCAATCCGCGCAAGGAAGCGCCGGTTCTCAACGCCCGCATCCGCAAGCGGTACCTGAAGGGCGGTTTCAGGATCGCCCGGATCGGCCACAAGTCCGACCTGACCTACAAGTACGAGGCGCTGGGCGACAATCCCGCGGTCCTGGCCGAGATCGCCGCCGGCAGGCACCCCTTCTTCGACGTGCTGAAGAATGCCTCGCGGCCGGCGATCATCCTGGGGCAGGGGGCGTTGGCCCGTGCCGACGGTGCCGCCATCCTGGCCCAGGCGGCCAGGCTGGCCGATGCCGCCGGCCTGATCAAGGACGGCTGGAACGGGTTCAACGTTCTGCACACCGCCGCCGCCCGGGTCGGTGGCCTGGATCTCGGCTTCCTGCCGGGACCGGGCGGCCTGGACACCGACGGGATCGCCGCCGCCGCCGGCAAGGGCGATGTCGAGCTGGTGTTCCTGGCCGGTGCCGACGAGATCGAGATGGCGGCCCTGGGCAAGGCCTTCGTGGTCTATCTCGGCACCCACGGCGACG
Organism: uncultured Rhodospirillaceae bacterium; assembly: GCA_903941095.1. Classification (GTDB taxonomy): domain Bacteria; phylum Pseudomonadota; class Alphaproteobacteria; order Rhodospirillales; family Magnetospirillaceae; genus Magnetospirillum. The sequence goes on from CAJANN010000231.1 coordinate 4,675, forward strand.
CCGGGGCGCACCGGGCCGACGTGGTCCTGCCCACCGCGGCCTACACCGAGAAGTCGGCGACCTTCGTCAACACCGAAGGCCGGGCGCAGCGCACCAAGCTGGCGGTGTTCCCGCCGGGCGAGGCGAAGGAGGACTGGAAGGTCATCCGGGCTCTGTCCGACGCCCTGGGCAAGCCGCTGGCCTTCGATACCGTCGGCCAGCTGCGCGGCCGCCATCCGCTGTTCTCGCAGCTCGACCAGCTGCGGCCCGCCGCCTGGGCGGCCTGCGGCACCGATGGCGCGTTGCTGGACAAGCCGCTGGTCTCCAGCGTCGACAATTATTACATGACCGACCCGATCAGCCGGGCATCCAAGACGATGGCGGAATGCACCGCTTCGTTCGGGGCCGGCTGTGGCTGCAACCACAAGAAGACGGGGACCCATGGTTGATATGCTCGCCGGGCTGATGCCCCCCGAGATCTGGCGCCTGATCGTCATCGTCGTCCAGATCGTCGCGATTGTCCTGCCGCTGCTGGTGGCCGTCGCCTACCTGACCTATGCCGAGCGCAAGGTCATCGGCGCCATCCAGCTGCGCAAGGGTCCCAACGTGGTCGGCCCCTTCGGCCTGCTGCAGCCTTTGGCCGACGGCGTCAAGCTGTTCCTGAAGGAAACCATTCTGCCCAGCGGGGCCAGCAAGGCGGTGTTCATCATCGCCCCCATGCTGACCTTCTTCCTGGCGCTGATCGCCTGGGCGGTGATCCCCTTCGACGAAGGTTGGGTGCTGGCCGACATCAATGTCGGTGTCTTGTACCTGTTCGCCATTTCGTCTCTGGGCGTCTACGGCATCATCATGTCGGGCTGGGCGTCCAACTCGAAATACGCCTTCCTGGGCGGCCTGCGTTCCGCGGCGCAGATGGTGTCCTACGAGGTCTCCATCGGCTTCGTGCTGATTTCGGTGCTGCTGTCGGTGGGGTCGCTGAACCTGTCCGACGTGGTGTTGAAGCAGAAGGAAACGGTGTGGTTCATCATTCCGCACCTGCCGATGTTCTTCATCTTCCTGATCTCGGCCCTGGCCGAGACCAACCGCGCGCCCTTCGACCTTCCGGAAGCGGAATCCGAACTGGTGGCCGGCTACAACGTCGAATATTCGGCGATGACCTTCGCCCTGTTCTTCCTTGGCGAATACGCCAACATGATCCTGATGAGCGGCATGACCGCCATCCTGTTCCTGGGCGGCTGGCTGCCACCGATCGACGTAGCCCCGTTCAACTGGGTTCCGGGGATCATCTGGTTCGCCCTGAAGATCTGCGCCGTACTGTTCGTGTTCCTGTGGGTGCGCGCCACGTTCCCGCGCTACCGCTACGACCAGCTGATGCGTCTGGGGTGGAAGGTGTTCCTGCCGTTCTCGCTGTTCTGGCTGGTGCTGACCGCGGGCGTTCTCGTCGCCTTCGGCTGGCTGCCGAACCAGGGCTAAGGAGGCAAGCCGATGTCGTTTCTCGACCGTACCGCGCGGGCGTTCCTGCTGACCGAGCTGTTTCAGGGCTTGGCGCTGACCTTCCGCTACATGTTCAAGCCCAAGGTCACCATCAACTATCCCTATGAGAAGGGGCCGCTGTCGACCCGCTTCCGTGGCGAGCATGCCCTGCGCCGTTATGCCAACGGCGAAGAGCGGTGCATCGCCTGCAAGCTGTGCGAGGCGATCTGCCCGGCTCAGGCCATCACCATCGAAGCCGAGCCTCGTGGGGATGGGTCGCGCCGGGCGCGCCGCTACGACCTGGATATGACCAAGTGCATCTTCTGCGGCCTGTGCCAGGAAGCCTGCCCGGTCGATGCCATCGTCGAGGGGCCGAACTTCGAGTATGCCACCGAGACCCGGGCGGAACTCATGTACAACAAGTCCAAACTGCTCGCGAACGGCGACCGCTGGGAGGCCGAACTGGCCCTCCGCATCGCCGAAGACGCGCCGTACCGTTGACCAGGGGGATGGCATGATCGCGGCTTTCATCTTCTACATGTTCGCAGCCCTGGCGGTGGCCAGCGGGGTGATGGTCATTTCGGCCAGGAACCCCGTCCACTCGGTGCTGTTCCTCATCATGTGCTTCTTCAACGCGGCCGGTCTGTTCCTGCTGCTGGGCGCCGAATTCCTGGCGATGGTGCTGGTCGTCGTCTATGTCGGCGCGGTGGCGGTGCTGTTCCTGTTCGTCGTCATGATGCTGGACATCAATTTCCTCAGGCTGCGCGAGGGCGTCGCCCAGTATCTGCCCATCGGCGCGGTCATCGGGCTGGTGCTGCTGGTGGAACTGGCGGTGATGTTCGGCGGCTGGGCCTTCGCCCCCGATGTCGAGGCGCTGGTCAAGGCTCCGGCTCCGGCGGCCGACCAGATCGCCAACACCGAAGCCCTGGGCCGGTTGCTCTATACCGACTACGCCTATCTGTTCCAGGCGTCCGGCCTGATCCTGCTGGTGGCGATGGTCGGTTCCATCCTGCTGACCCACCGCCGCCGCCCGGGCGTGCGCAAGCAGGTCATCGCCGACCAGATTGCCCGGACGGGCAAGAACAGCGTCGAAATCGTCAAGGTACCCACCGGGGGAGGCATCTGATGTTTGCAATCGGTCTCGCCCATTACCTGACCGTCGCCGCCATTCTGTTCACGCTGGGGGTGTTCGGCATCTTCCTGAACCGGAAGAACGTCATCACCATCATGATGAGCATCGAGCTGATGCTGCTGGCGGTAAATCTCAATCTGGTGGCCTTCTCGTCGTTCCTGAACGATCTGGTCGGTCAGGTGTTCGCCATGTTCATCCTGACCGTCGCCGCCGCCGAGGCGGCCATCGGCCTGGCCATCGTCGTCATCTTCTTCCGCAACCGCGGCACCATCGCGGTCGAGGAAATCAGCCAGCTGAAGGGGTAATCCGGCAATGACGTATATCGCCGCAGTCTTCCTGCCGCTGCTGGGCTCGATCGTGGCCGGCATCTTCGGCCGCTTCATCGGCGACCGGGGCGCGCAGCTTGTCACCTGCACCCTGCTGGGCATTTCCGCCGCCATTTCGGGGATGATCTTCAAGGACGTCGCCATCGGCGGCCATGCCGTGACCTATCCGCTGCTGAACTGGATCCAGTCCGGCACGGTCGACGTGCAATGGGCCTTGAAGTTCGACACCCTGACCGCGGTCATGATGATCGTCGTGACCTGGGTGTCGTTCATGGTGCATGTCTATTCGGTCGGCTACATGAGCCACGATCCCGACAAGCCGCGCTTCATGAGCTATCTGTCGCTGTTCACCTTCGCCATGCTGATGCTGGTGACCGCCGACAATCTGGTGCAGATGTTCTTCGGCTGGGAAGGCGTCGGCGTGGCGTCGTACCTGCTGATCGGCTTCTGGTATCACAAGCCGTCGGCCTGTTCGGCCGCCATCAAGGCTTTCGTGGTCAACCGCGTCGGCGATTTCGGCTTCGCGCTGGGCATCTTCGGCGTCTACTTCATGTTCGACTCGGTCGGCTTCGACGCCATCTTCGCCGCGGCCCCGGACAAGGCCGGCGCGACGGTGACCTTCTTCGGGGTCGAGTGGCATGCCCTGACCATCTGCTGCCTGCTGCTGTTCGTCGGCGCGATGGGCAAGTCGGCCCAGCTGGGCCTGCACACCTGGCTGCCCGACGCGATGGAAGGCCCGACCCCGGTGTCGGCGCTGATCCATGCGGCGACGATGGTCACCGCCGGCGTGTTCATGGTGGCGCGGATGAGCCCGCTGTTCGAATTCTCGGACACCGCCCTGGCCACCGTGACCGTGATCGGCGCGGCCACGGCCTTCTTCGCCGCCACGGTCGGCTGCGTGCAGAACGACATCAAGCGGATCATCGCCTACTCGACCTGCTCGCAGCTGGGCTACATGTTCTTCGCCATCGGCGTGTCGGCCTATCAGGCCGCCATCTTCCACCTGATGACCCATGCCTTCTTCAAGGCTCTGCTGTTCCTGGGTGCCGGCTCGGTGATCCACGCCATGAGCGACGAGCAGGACATCCGCCGCATGGGCGGGATCTGGAAGCACGTCAAGCTGACCTGGGCGCTGATGTGGATCGGCTCGCTGGCCCTGGCCGGCATCCCGTTCTTCGCCGGCTACTATTCCAAGGACACCATCCTGGAGGCCGCCTTCGCCGCCCATTCCAACGTCGGCCTGCTGGCCTACGCCCTGGGCGTCGGCGCCGCCTTCCTGACCGCCTTCTATTCCTGGCGCCTGCTGATCCTGACCTTCCACGGCAAGCCGCGGGCGGATGAGCATGTCATGGCACATGTCCATGAAAGCCCGGCGGTGATGGTTCTGCCGCTGATGGTGCTGGCCACCGGCGCGGTGTTCTCGGGCTGGCTGGGCTACGAGCTGTTCGTCGGGCATGACCGCGCCGAGTTCTGGCGTTCGGCCATCCTGGTGACGGCGGCGCATCCGACGCTGGACAACCTGCACCACATTCCCAGCTGGGTGGCGACCCTGCCGACGGTGGTGGCGGTTTCGGGTATCGCGCTGGCCTACATCCTTTACATGTTCGCCCCCTCGATCCCGCCGATGCTGGCCAGGAACTTCAACGGCCTGTACCAGTTCCTGCTGAACAAGTGGTACTTCGACGAACTGTACGATTTCCTGTTCGTCCGTCCGGCCATGAAGTTGGGCAAGGGGCTGTGGCAGGGTGGCGACGGTGCGCTGATCGACGGCGTCGGTCCCGACGGGATCGCCTCGGCGACCCGGGCGATCGCCGCCAAGGTCGGCCGTCTGCAGTCCGGCTATCTGTACCATTACGCCTTTGCGATGCTTATCGGTGTGGCGAGCTTCGTCACCTGGTACATGTTCAACGCGCGCTAAAGTCTGGGGAAAACCATGACCGACTGGCCTCTGCTCTCGTTGACGACGTTCCTGCCGCTGGTGGGTGCGCTGTTCATCCTGGCAATCCGCGGCGAAGCCCAGGTGGTGGCGCGCAATGCCCGCAATGTGGCGCTGCTCACCACGGTGGCGACCTTCCTGGTATCGCTGTTCATCCTGTCCTCCTTCGATCCGGCTTCGGCCGACTTCCAGTTGAAGGAAAGCGCCACCTGGCTGCCCGGCACCGCCATCGCCTATACGATGGGCGTCGACGGCATCTCGGTGTGGTTCGTGCTGCTGTCGACCTTCCTGACCCCGATCTGCATCCTGTCCTCGGTGGGCGCGGTGGAGACCCGGGTCAAGGAATACATGGTTTCCTTCCTGATCCTGGAAACCATGATGGTGGGCATGTTCTGCGCCCTGGACATGGTGCTGTTCTACGTCTTCTTCGAAGGCGTGCTGATCCCGATGTTCATCATCATCGGTGTGTGGGGCGGGGCCCGCCGCGTCTATGCGGCCTTCAAGTTCTTCCTGTACACCCTGGCGGGCTCGGTGCTGATGCTGGTCGCCAGGATGGCGATGTAGTTCGACGCGCACACCACCGACATCCCGACCCTGATGGCGCATTCCTTCGCCCAGAGCACGCAATTGTGGCTGTGGCTGGCTTTCTTCGCCTCGTTCGCGGTCAAGGTGCCGATGTGGCCGGTGCATACCTGGCTGCCCGACGCCCACGTCGAGGCCCCGACCGCCGGTTCGGTCATCCTGGCCGGCGTGCTGCTGAAGATGGGGGCCTACGGGTTCATCCGCTTCTCGGTGCCGATGTTCCCGCTGGCCACCGAATTCTTCACGCCGCTGATCTATACCCTGTCCGTCGTCGCGGTGATCTACACCTCGCTGGTGGCCCTGGTGCAGGAGGACATGAAGAAGCTGATCGCCTATTCCTCGGTGGCGCATATGGGATACGTGACCATCGGCGTGTTCTCGATGAGCACGCAAGGGGTGGAAGGCGCCATCTTCCAGATGCTGTCGCACGGCGTGGTGTCGGGGGCGCTGTTCCTGTGCGTCGGCGTGGTCTACGACCGCATGCACACCCGCGAGATCGCCCGTTACGGCGGTCTGGCCGAGCGCATGCCGAAATATGCCGCGGTGTTCATGCTGATGACGATGGCTTCGGTCGGCCTGCCCGGCACCGCCGGTTTCGTCGGCGAGTTCCTGGTGCTGCTGGGCGTGTTCCAGGTCAACAGCTGGGTGGCGCTGTTCGCCGCCAGCGGTCTGGTGCTGGGGGCCGCCTACATGCTGTATCTGTACCGCCGGGTGGTTTTCGGCAAGCTGACCCGCGATGACCTGAAGTCGATCATGGATCTCAGCCCGCGCGAAGTGCTGATGTTCGCTCCGCTGGTGGTGGTGGTGATCTGGATGGGTGTTTATCCCTCCAGCTTCCTCGATCCGGTCCACGCTTCCGTGTCCCGGCTGATCGACAATTATGAACTGGCGCGTGCCGCCGCCAACGGCCTTTCGGTCGCGGTTCGCTAAGGGGGATTGGACGACATGAACGCAACATTCGACCTTATCCCCGCCCTGCCGGAAGTGATCATGGCCCTGGCGGCCCTGGGGCTGCTGATGGTGGGCGTGTTCACCCGGGGCGACAGCACCCGCACGGTGACCTCGCTGGTCATCCTGACCATGATCGTCGCCATGCTGACGACCTGGAGCCTGGGGGGCGAGAAGCTGACCGCCTTCGGCACCATGTTCGTGCTGGACGGTTTCGCCGTGTTCGCCAAGGTGCTGATCCTGACCGCCTCGGCCTTCACCGCCGCCATGAGCATGAGCTACCTGGAACGCGAGAAGCTGGGCCGGTTCGAGTATCCGGTGCTGGTCCTGCTGGCGACGCTGGGCATGATGATCATGGTTTCGGCCAACGATTTCCTGGCCTTGTATCTGGGTCTGGAGATGCAGTCGCTGTCGCTTTACGTGCTGGCCGCCTATCACCGCGACAGCGCCAAGGCGACGGAAGCCGGCCTGAAGTATTTCGTGCTGGGCGCCCTGGCCTCGGGCCTGCTGCTGTATGGCGTGTCTCTGGTCTACGGCTTCTCGGGCACCACCTCGTTCGAGGGCATCGCCAAGGTGTTCGGCGGCGAGCACGCCGTGCATCCGCATCTGGGCTTCATCGCCGGTCTGGTGTTCATCCTGGCCGGCCTGTCCTTCAAGATTTCGGCGGTTCCGTTCCATATGTGGACGCCCGACGTCTATGAAGGTGCGCCGACCCCGGTGACGTCGTTCTTCGCGGTGGCGCCCAAGATCGCCGCGCTGATGCTGTTCACCCGCGTCATGATGGTGCCGTTCGGCGAACTGGCCGATCAGTGGCGGCAGGTGGTGTCGTTCGTCGCCATTCTGTCGATGTTCGTCGGCGCCTTCGCCGCCATCGTCCAGACCAACATCAAGCGGCTGATGGCCTATTCCTCGATCGGCCATGTCGGCTTCGTCCTGGTCGGTCTGGCCGCCGGTTCCGCCGATGGCGTGCAGGGTGTGCTGATCTATCTGGCCATCTACCTGTTCATGAACATCGGTGCCTTCGCCGTCATCTTGTGCATGCGCGCCAAGGGCCGTCTGGTGGAAGGCATCGACGATCTGGCCGGGCTGTCCAAGACCCATCCGCTGATGGCTCTGGTGATGGCCGCCCTGATGTTCTCGATGGCCGGCATTCCGCCGCTGGCCGGTTTCTGGGGCAAGTTCTACGTGTTCAAGGCCGCCGTCGACCAGGGCCTGTTCGCCCTGGCGGTGATCGGCGTCCTGACCAGCGTGGTGAGTGCCTTCTATTATCTGCGCATCATCAAGATCATGTATTTCGATGATGTGGTGGAGCCCTTCGACAGCGTTCAAGGCAAGGCCATGACCCTGGTGATGACGGTTTCGACGGCGGTGGTGATGCTGTTCACCTTCCTGCCGGGGCCGTTGCTGTCCAGTGCCAAGGCTGCGGCCGCAGTCTTGTTCGCCCAGTGATTCTGGTTCCCGACCTGCCGGTGCCGTCCCGCCTGATCTGGCGGGACAGCCTGGACAGCACCAATGACGAGGCGCGGCGGCTGATCCTTTCGGGGGCGGCCGCCGATCTGCTTGTGGTGGTTGCCGGCCAGCAGACCGCCGGCCGTGGCCGGCGCGGGCGGACCTGGGTCAGTCCGCCCGGCAACCTGCACGTATCGGTGCTGCTGTCCATCGACGGCCGTCTGGCGCAGGCGGCGCAACTGGGTTTCGTGGCTGCCGTCGCCCTGGTCGACGCTTTTTCCCGGTTGCTGCCGGCGGCCCGGTTCCGCGCCAAGTGGCCCAACGACGTGGTGGTGGAAACTCCGGCCGGCTGGCGCAAATGCGCCGGGATGCTGCTGGAGCCGGTGGGGAGCGGCTGGCTGGTTCTGGGGATCGGCGTCGACGTGGCCGCGGCGCCGTCGCCGCATGGGCTGAACCATCCGGCCGTCGCGCTGGCCGACCTGGGCTTCGGCGGCCAGCCCATGTCGGTTCTGGAGCAGATGATGGCCGCTTTCGTTCCGCTGGCCCAGCAGTGGCGCCGCCAGGGATTCGGCCCGGCCCGGCAGCTTTGGCTGGACCGTTGCCGTGGATTGGGCGAGCCGGCGGTGGTGCGGCTGGAGGCCGAAACGCTGACCGGCACCTTCACGGGACTTGACGACGAGGGTGCGCTGCTTTTGGATCAGCCGGGCCAGGGCATGCGCCGCATCCTGGCGGGTGACGTCTTTTTCCCACCTGTCTGAACCGGAACAGCGACCATGCTTCTTGCCATCGACGCAGGCAACACCAACATCGTCTTCGCGGTCTTCGACGGCGAGAGCGTCCGCGGAGAGTGGCGGGCTTCGACCCACACCGACCGCACCGCCGACGAACTGGGGGTGTGGCTGATGCAGTTGCTGACCACCGCCGGCCTGCGGCGCGAGGACGTCACCTCGGCGATCATCGCCAGCGTGGTTCCGGCGATGGTGTTCGGCCTGAAAACGCTGTGCCGGCGCTACTTCGCCTGCGACCCGGTGGTGGTGGGCGACGAGGGTGTCGAGTTGGGCATCCAGGTTCTGCTGGACCGCCCGGAAGAAGTGGGGGCCGACCGTCTGGTCAACGCGGTGGCGGCGCATCTGTGCTATCAGGGGCCGCTGATCGTCATCGATTTCGGGACCGCCACCACCTTCGACGTCGTCGATGCCGACGGCAATTATTGCGGCGGCGCCATCGCGCCGGGGATCAACCTGTCGCTGGAGGCGTTGCACATGGCCGCCGCCAAGCTGCCTCGGGTCGCCATCGGCCGGCCCAAGCAGGTGATCGGCAAGGCGACGGTTCCGGCGATGCAGTCGGGCATCTTCTGGGGGTATGTCGGGCTGATCGAAGGTCTGGTCCGCCGCATCGAGGAAGAACATGGCGGCACGATGCTGGTGGTCGCCACCGGCGGCCTGGCGCCGCTGTTTGCCGAGGCGACTCCGGTGATCGGCCGGCTTGACCCCGATCTTACCCTGCGCGGCCTGTTGGAAATCCATCGCCGCAACGCTCGTTTGGAATAGAGATGACAAAACGCAAGGCCGCCGCAGCCAATGAAGGCGGCGAGTTGTATTTTTTGCCCCTGGGCGGAGCCGGCGAGATCGGCATGAACCTCAACCTGTACGGGTATGGGGGCAAGTGGCTGATCGTCGATTGCGGCGTCACCTTCGGGGACGAAACCATGCCGATGATCGACGTGGTGATGGCCGATCCGGCCTGGATCGCCGAGCGGCGCGACGATGTGGCCGGTCTGGTCGTCACGCACGGACACGAGGATCATCTGGGGGCCATCCAGTATCTGTGGCCGCACTTGCAATGCCCGGTTTACGCTTCGCCCTTCGCGGCAGCGGTGCTGAAGGGCAAGCTGCACGAGACCGGCCTGCAGAATGTGGTGCCGTTGACGGTGGTCGGGCTGGGCTCGCGCTTCGATGTCGGTCCGTTCGGCATCGAGATGGTGTCGCTGACCCATTCCATCCCCGAACCCAACGCCCTGGCCATCCATACTCCGGCCGGCACCGTGGTCCATACCGGCGACTGGAAATTCGATCCCGATCCGCTGATCAGCGATCCGGCCGATTTCGCCGCCCTGCGCCGTCTGGGCAAGGACGGCGTTCTGGCCTTGGTGGGCGATTCCACCAATATCCTGACCCGCGGCCATTCCGGATCGGAAGCCGAGGTGCGTGCCCACCTGATCGGCCTGCTGGGCCGGTACGACCGGCGCATTGCGGTGACCTGCTTCGCCACCAACGTCGCCCGTCTGGAAAGCGTCGCCCTGGCCGCCGAGGCCAACGGCCGGTCCGTCGCCCTGGTCGGGCGCAGCCTGTGGCGTATCGAGAAGGTGGCCCGGGACCTGGGATACCTGAAAGATATCGCACCGTTCCTGAACGAGCACGACGCGGCCCATCTGCCGGCCGATCAGATCGTCTATCTGTGCACCGGCAGCCAGGGCGAGGCGCGGGCCGCCCTGGCCCGCATCGCCGCCAACGATCATCCCACCGTCAAGCTGGGCAAGGGCGACGTGGTCCTTTATTCGTCGCGGGTCATTCCCGGCAACGAAAAGGCCATTTTCCGGGTGCAGAACCAGTTGGTTCGCCTGGGGGTTCAGGTGGTCACCGACCGCGACGAGCCGATCCACGTTTCGGGCCATCCCGCCCGTGACGAGGTCGAGGAAATGTACCGTCTGCTGCGCCCGCGCATCGCCGTGCCGGTACATGGCGAGGCCCGTCACGTCCAGGAGCATTGCGCCCTGGCCCTGGAATGCGGCTCGGAACAGGCGATGACCATCGAGAACGGCGCCATGCTGCGCCTGGCTCCCGGCCCGGCCGAGATCGTCGACCATGTCCCCACCGGCCGGCTGGCGGTGGACGGTCAGGCGCTGGAAGGTGGGCCGCGGCTGGTGCGGCTGGACAGCGAACTGATCCGCGACCGCCGGCGCATGGTGTTCAACGGTTCGGCCGTGTGCACCATCGTCGCCGACCGCAAGGGCTTTCTGGTGACCGATCCGCAGGTCACGGCGCTGGGCCTGCTGGACGCCGAACATTTCGCCGAAGAGCATGATCTGGTGGTGGAGGCCGCCCGCGATGCGTTCGAGGACCTGCCGCCTTCGGGGCGTCGCGACGACGCCGTCGCCGCCGAAGCGGTGCGCCGTGCCGTGCGCCGCCAGTTGAAGGACATGCTGGGCCACAAGCCCATCACCACGGTGCATCTGGTGCGAATCTGACCATCGCCGAAAGCATCGGTTGACCTTGGTGGCCGCTGTCGGTCATGGTCATACCACTTGCATGGCGATGGCCGAGGATCGATGGAACCGACATACAGCGTCCGAGAACTGACTCTCCGGGTCCTGGCCCCGTTCGGGGCCGGGTATTTCCTGTCCTATCTGTATCGCACGGTCAACGCGGTGCTGGCCCCGCACATCAGCGCCTCGGTGCATCTGGATGCCGGCGACCTTGGTCTGATGACCGGGGTCTATTTCCTGGCTTTCGGGGCGTTCCAGCTGCCCTTGGGGATATTGCTGGACCGCTATGGACCGCGCCGGGTGGAAGCGGTCCTGCTGCTGTTCGCCGCCATCGGATCGCTGGCCTTTGCCGTGGCCGAGCGGGCCGAGACCCTGATCCTGGGCCGGGCATTGGTCGGCCTGGGGGTTTCCGCCTGTCTGATGGCGGCCTTGAAGGCCAATGTGCAGTTCTTTCCGGCCGCCAGGCTGCCTTTGGTCAACGGCGTGATCCTGTCGACCGGCGGGTTGGGGGCCGTGGCCGCCACGGCGCCGGTGCAGGCGGCGTTGCATGTGGTGGACTGGCGGACCATCTTCGTGGTCCTGGCGGTGTTGACGGTGGCGGCGGCGATCAACCTGTTCCTGGTGGTGCCCGACCGGAAAAGCCAGACCGGAGGGGAAACCCTGGCGCGGCAATTGACCGAGGTCGGGGGGATTTTCCGCAACCGGCGTTTCTGGCGGGTTCTGCCGGCCGGTGCCGTGGCTCAGGCCGCCTTCATGGCCATTCAGGGGCTGTGGGCCGGACCGTGGCTGCGCGACGTGGCCGGCCTGTCGCCGGACGAGGTGGCCATCGGTCTGTCGGTCATGGCCGCCGGCATGGCTGCCGGCTTTCTGTCCTGGGGGGTGATCGCCGAACGGCTGGATCATCGGGGCATCGGGCCGGCGACGGTGGCCGGCGGCGGCATGCTGCTGTTCTTGCTGGCGTCGGCGCTGATGATGCTGGGATGGCGGGACCTGCCTTTGCTCCTGGCCGCCTTCTACGGCTTCACCGGGGCATCCAGTACCCTGTGCTATGTCGTGGTCACGCGGGGGTTTTCGCCCCATCTGGCCGGGCGGGCGACCACCAGCCTCAATCTGGGCATGTTCATGGGGGCGTTCCTGATGCAGTGGGGGTTGGGGGCGCTGATCGGCCACTGGCCGAAATCGGCGACGGGCTGGCCGCCGGAAGCGTTCTCATACGCTTTTGCGGTGCCGGTGATCCTGTTGGCGGTATCGCTGCTGTGGGCGGTTCCGGTGTTGCGGCAGGGGCCGCGGAGCCCGTGACCGGCGGGACGGGTTTCCCGGTCAGCGGTAAACCCCCACATAGGTGATGACCCGGGGGTTTTCGACCCTTTTGACGAAGGTCTGCTTCATCTCGATCTTGTTGGTGGCCGGGTTCAGCCAACGATATTCGACCCATCCTTCCCCGTCATTTTGCGCGACCCGGATGATGTCCTGCACCAGCAGCTTGCCATCGGCATCCTTGACGTTCAGGACGGATTTGCCTTCGTTGCGGGGATTGGGAGGGTAGATCAGCCAGGTCCCGTTGAAGTCGATGACGTTGACGTAGATTTCGTCGTACTTGAACAGGCCGTCGGCGTGGAACATCCGCCGGGCCTCGTCGATGCCGTGCTTGGACAGGACCGCCGCCGCCCGCAGGGTCACGGCCTTGGCCTCGTCCGGAGAATGCCGGTCGACAGCGGCAGCCGGGGCGGAGCACGCCACCAGCAGAATCGCGCAAAAACCAGCAATGCGTGCCTTCATTCCCGTCTCCGTCGATGGCTTGCGGGCCGATGTCTCAGACAAGTCCCAGTTCCAGCAGCATGTCCAGCATGGTCTGGCGTGAAACCGGCTTGATCAGCACGGTATCGAATCCGCAAGTCAGATAGCTGTCGCGCTGTTCGTTCATGGCATGGGCGGTATAGGCCACCAGCCGGATATCCTCGCCCCCCAGCTTATCGGCACGGATGCGCCGACAGACATCTTGGCCGCACAGATTGGGCATGCTGATGTCCAGCAAGACCAGATCAACGGTGTTGGCGGCCAGCCAGTCCAGGGCCGCCTGGCCGTCCTCGGCCTGCTCGACTTTCCAGCCGGCCTTGCTCAGCAGGCGTTGGGCCAGGACCCGGTTGACTTCGTTGTCGTCGACGACCAGGGCTTTCTTGTCCATCATTCGGCTTCCTGACGGGGAGAAACCGGAAGCCGGAACGAAAACGTGCTGCCCTTGCCGATCTCGCTTTCCATGTGCATCGATCCCCCCATCAGTTCGACGAAATGACGGGCCAGGGTCAGGCCCAGGCCGGTGCCGCCCTGCGAGCGGGTCAGGAAGGCGTCGCCTTGCTGGAACTTCTCGAAGATGGCGTCCCGCAAATTTTCCGGGATGCCGGGGCCGGTGTCGCGAACGCTGAAGACCACGTCGTCATTGTGCCGGCTGACGCACAGTTCGACTTCGCCGGAAGCGGTGAATTTGACGGCGTTGCTGAGCAGATTATGCAGGACCTGGCGGACCCGGGTCGGGTCGGCCTGGATGGTTTCCGGCAAAGGATCGCCGAACACGGTTGCGAACGCGATACCCTTGGCGGCGGCAACCGGCTGGTGGACGGCGGCGACGTCGCCGACCAGGGTGCCCAGAGCCACGGCCTGGGTCGCCAGGGTCATGGCTCCGGCTTCGATCTTGGCGATATCCAGGATCGAATTGACGAGATCCAGCAGGTGGCGGCTGCTTTTTTCGATGATATCGGCGTTTTCCCGGGATTCTTCGGTTTCGGCGTCCTCGCGCAGCATCTCGGCAAAGCCGATGATGCCGTTCAGCGGCGTGCGCAGTTCGTGGCTCATGTTGGCCAGGAACTCGCTTTTCATGCGGCTGGCCTCTTCGGCCTTCAGGCGGGCTTCGGTCAGGCGGTCGATGGATTCGCCGACCCGGTCGGCCATCAGGTTCAGCGAATGCGACAGCGCCCCCATTTCGTCATTGCCCTGTTCCGGCAGACGGTACGCCAGTTCCCCCCCTTCGAACCGACGGATGCCGTCGATCACGGTGCGGATGCGCTGGGTCAGGAACGACGCCATCCACACGGCGATGGCCATGACCAGGATGACCATCAGGGCGGTGGACAGGCTCAACTGCCGGGCCATTGTCGCCAACTGGTCCGAGATCAGGCCGATGACGGCTGCCAACTGGCTTTCGATATCCTCGCCGCGGGCTTTGGCCACCTCTTCGGCGACCCGTTTGGATTCGGTGGCCTGACGATGGAAGTCGTCGACGTTGGCCCCGATGGTGACGAAGCCGAAGCCGCGGGGTGACCGGCCATACGGGCCGGTATAATAGGGAATGGTCGCTGCCGTGGTCAGTTTCCACAGGCCGCTCCACGAGATTTCGAACGAACCCGAGCCGCCGTGCCGGGTCAGGTTCATCCAGCCGGTGCATTGCGGGGCATGGTTGAGATAACGGCAATCCAGCCCCAGCTGTCCGGCCTTGACCAGTTCGGCGGCGCCTTTCTTGGCCAGGGACTGGTCGCGGAAGGGCTGGGTCCGGGCCAGGAAGTCACCGATGGGCAGGCCGCTGGCCTTCCATTCGGCGTAAAGTTCGCTATCCAGCCAGGGCACCGCCGGTTCGCCGGTTTCGGGGTCGTAGCCGGTGATGAAGTAATGGCGGGGATGGACGATCGAGCGCCCCTCGTAGTCCCAGATGAAGGCGTAATTGCCGGAAATGGCGTCGGGGATCGGCGAATAGCGGTCGGCGGTCGGCAGGATGTGGTCGGTGAATTCCATGATGTGGTCATGGTCCAGCGCCAAAGTCACCCAGCCGGCGATCTTGCCGCCCTGCATCACCGGCATGGCCCAGCGGACCAGGGCGCGGAACCGCTTGCCCACCGGGTTCTCGGTTCCGGCATAGGCCGCCTTTTCCGGCGAGAAGGCGATGCCCTTCTTTTCCGCGGCGGCCGGGGTGTAGGGGCCGATGATCGGGGTCTTCAGATAGGCGCCGATGACGTCCGAGACATAGATCTCGCCGGGTTTCAGCGCCTTCAGGTGCTCGAAATAGGTTTCGGCCTTGATGAAGGTGTTTTCCCGCCGCGACACGTCGCGCATTTCGCCCGACAGCATCTCCGACGTGGTGACCTTGACCCGTTCCCGGCCATCCAGGCCGATGAAGGTCATTTCAAGAAACAGCGGACGCTGGGTCACCAGGGCCGTCTGTTCCGGCTGGCGGTAATTGAAGTTCTTCTTGTTGTCTTCGATGGTCGCCACCGCCGGCGGGGTGTCGTAGCGCGGCGTGGCGTCGGGACCCGGCACCCAGGCGGTGCCGTCGGGGGTCAGTTCCCAGGGGTAATGGCGTTCGATGGGGCGCCTGCGTTCGGCCAGGAAGCGCCGATAGGACTCGGCGTCGGGGGACAGCAAGGCGGCCGAGCGGATGTCGCTGTCGCGGTCGTACAGGAACATGGCGACGGCGCGGGCGGTGTCGGTGGTCACCCGCTCCAGGCTTTCGCGGGCGGCGTCGTCCAGAGCCTTGATGGCCGGGCCGGTGGTGGTTTCCACCACCGTGGCGATGGTCTCGTGCATGGCCCCGGCCATGTGGACCACGCCGGTCGAAACCCTGCCGGCCAGCCATTCCTGCGCGTGCCACGCGAAACCGGCGATGACCAGCAGGGGGATGACCTTGATCAGGACGAAAATGATGATGAGTTTGGCACGGATGCCGAAGTCAGACCAGCCCTTCACCGCACGGCTCCTATCCCCCGATTCCCCATTGGGTCCGCAGCACTTCAGTCATTCGTATAATATCGGAAGGATGAAAACGAAAGACGCTACTGCATGGCCGCCTGTCAAATCAACGTCAGGTTATCGGATCGCGGCGTCACGGCCGATAGTGGCCGGGCGTTCCCGGCCACCGACCGTCCCGATCTACAGCAGTTTGCGGCACTGGGTGGCCGCGCGGCGGCAGGCTTCGGCGCATTCTTTCATGCGCAGGTCTTCCGCGGCCAGCTTCTCGCAGGCATCGGCACACTTGTCGGCGATTTCGGCGGTGACGCGCAGCAGCGAGACGTACTGGCGCGAGCTGCGCAGCAGGAAGTCGGTCGCCGTTTCGGTGATGTCGGCGGTGTCGAGCAGCAATTGCACCAGTTCCCATCCGGCCAGCGGGCCGCCGTGCTGCATGCCGTGAATGGCCGCCTCGGTGGTCGCGCGATGGGCTTCGTCCAGAGCGTCGATACAGGTTTTCATGGACATGGTGGCATTTCTCCCTCGTCTGGTGATCTCCGTCGTAGGAGCCTGCAGCCAAACCCCGTCCCCGTCAACGCGAAAGGCCCGGCGCAACGGCGCCGGGCCTCCACGGAAGCAGGAGATCCGGTGTCAATCGGCGTAAACGTACTTGCCGTTCTTCCATACGTACATGACGTAGGTCGGGCCGATCACGTCGCCCTTGGCGTCGAAGCCGATGGTGCCGATGGCGGTGTCGAACTTGTTGGCCCGCAGGGTTTCCGCGACCTTCTTCCACTCGGTGGTCTTGGCCTTCTCCACCGCCTGGGCCCAGGCCTGGATGGTGGCGTAGGTATAGAGGGTATAGGCCTCGGGCTCGTAGTTCTGGGCGCGGAAGAACTTCACCAGACCGGCATTCTGCGGCAGCAGGCGGGGGTCGGGGCTGAAGGTCATCACGGTGCCGTCGCCGGCGGCTCCGGTGATGGCCCAGTATTCCTCGGTCACCAGGGCGTCGCCGCCCATCAGTGCGGTCTTCATGCCCTGGTCGCGCATCTGGCGCACGATCAGCCCGCCTTCGGTCTTGTAGCCGCCCAGGTACAGGACATCCACCTTGGCCTGCTTGGCCTTGGTCACCAGGGCGGAATAGTCCTTCTCGCCGGCGGTGATGGCTTCGTAGAAGGCCTCCTTGACGCCGGCGGCGTTCAGCGCCTTCTGGAACTCGTCGGCCAGGCCTTTGCCATAGGCCGACTTGTCATGGATGATGGCGACGGTCTTGCCCTTCATCTTGCCGACGGTGTACTCGGCGGCGATCCTGCCCTGGCTGTCGTCGCGGCCGCAGGTGCGGAACACGTTGGGCAGGCCGCGCTCGGTGAATTTCGGATTGGTCGAGCCTGGGGAAATCTGCAGGATGCCGTTCTCCTGGTAGACTTCCGAGGCGGGAATCGACGAGCCCGAGCAGAAATGGCCGGCAACGAAGGCGATCTTCTTGGCCGCCAGTTCCTCGGCGACCGAGCGGGCCTGCTTGGGGTCGCAGGCGTCGTCGCCCATCACCAGCTGCAGCCGCTGTCCCAGCACGCCGCCCTTGGCGTTGATGTCCTCCACCACCTTGGTGGCGCCATGCTTGAACTGCTCGCCGAAGGCGGCTTCCGACCCGGTCATCGGGCCGGCGACGCCGATGATGATGTCGGCACGGGCCGGGGCCGCGGAAAAGGCCGCGATGGCCGCAGTAACCGCAAGAGCTTTAATCGTCCTCATCTCCCAACCCTCCACGCAAATGGATCTTGTCCCGGAAAAAACTGTATCATCGCCGGCGCTTCAATGGCGATGGGTGATCTTGTCGCGCCAGCCGAACGGGCCGGTGCGTTCGTATAGCCAGGGATACTGGCCGCACAGGCGGCGGACCCGGGCGACGCGCCAGGCGGCCAGGGTGGCGGCGGCCAGCAGGGCGGTGTCCAGGGCATAGCCCGACGGCGACAGCAGCGGCGCGCCGAACAGGGCGAAGCCGATGAAACGGTCGGCGGCCCCCAGCCCCAGGGCATAGGCCGCGCCGTGCCACCACGGCCGCCATGTGCGGGCCAGGGTGGTGCCGGTCATGACGGCGCAGCCGCCCATGAAGATGACGGTGACGGCCAGGAAAACGGGAAGGCTGTGGATCATGCCGCCCCCCCGCCTTCCAGGTAGTGGCTGCGGATGTCCGGGTTGTTCAGCAATTCGGCGCCGCTTCCCGACAGCATGACCCGTCCGTTGACCAGGACATAGCCGCGGTGCGCCAGCTTCAGGGCATGAAAAGCGTTCTGCTCCACCAGGAACACCGTGACCTTCTGCTCGCGGTTGATCCGGGCGATCAGGTCGAAGATATGGCGGACCACCAGGGGGGCCAGCCCCAGGGACGGCTCGTCCAGCAGCAGGATGCGGGGGCGGCTCATCAGGGCGCGGCCGATGGCCAGCATCTGCTGTTCGCCCCCCGACAGGGTGCCGCCGCGCTGGTTCAGCCGCTCCTTGAGACGGGGGAACAGGGCCAGCACCCGCTCCAGGTCGTCGGCCTGATGGCGGGAATCGGCGACCACCGCCCCCATCTGCAGGTTTTCGTGGACGCTCATGCGCGGGAAGATGCGCCGCCCTTCGGGGCTGTGGGCCAGGCCCAGCCTGGCGATGCGGTGGGTCGGCAGCCGGGTGATGTCCTGCCCGTCCAGCAGCACGCGTCCCGCGGTGGCGCGGGGATTGCCGCAGATGGTCATCAGCAGGGTGGTCTTGCCCGCGCCGTTGGCGCCGATCAGGGTGACGATCTCGCCCTCGGGAACCTGGACGTCGATTCCGTGCAGAGCCTGGATGCGGCCATAGCCGGAATGAAGGTTCTCGACCCTCAGCATGGCCGGGCCTCTTCGTCTTCCGGCTCGCCCAGATAGGCGCGGATCACCGCCGGGTCGCGGCGCACTTCGTCCGGCGTGCCTTCGGCGATCTTGGCGCCGTGATCCAGAACGACCACCCGGTCGGAAATGCCCATGACCACGCTCATGTCGTGCTCGATCAGCAACAGGCCGATCCGCTGTTCGTCGCGGATATCCAGCAGCAGCCGGTTCAATTCGGCGGATTCGCGCGGGTTCAGGCCGGCGGCGGGCTCGTCCAGGCACAGCAGCAGCGGGTCGGTGCACATCGCCCGGGCGATTTCCAGGCGCCGCTGCGAGCCATAGGGCAGCGACCCTGCCTCGTCGTCGGCAAAGGCGGCCAGTCCGGTCTTGTCCAGCCAGAAGCGGGCCTTGTCCACCGCCCGGGCCTCGGCCCGGCGGTAGACCGGCAGGCCCAGCAGGCCGGCCAGCGAAAAGCCGCTGGCCGCCATCAGCGTGCGGTGCTGGGCGACGATCAGGTTTTCCAGAACGCTCATGCGGGTGAACAGGCGGATGTTCTGGAAGGTCCGCGCCACCCGGCCGCGGGCGGCGATGCGGTGGTCGTCCAGGCGTTCCAGCAGCACCGGCCCCGATGGGTGGTGCAGGGCCATGCGGCCCACCTGCGGCCGGTAGAAGCCGGTGATGCAGTTGAACAGGGTGGTCTTGCCGGCGCCGTTGGGGCCGATCACCGCGGTGATGCTGTTCCGGCCGGCCTGGAAGGACAGGTCGTTGACGGCGATCAGGCCGCCGAAGCGCATGGTGACGTGCTCGACCTCCAGCAGCGGCGCGGCGGTCATCGACGGTCTCCCAGCCGGATGGTCGGGCTGCGGTCCGACAGCAGGCCCGACGGCTTCCACAGCATGATCAGGACCATCGCCCCGCCGAACGCCAGCATGCGGTACTGCTGCAGGTCGCGGAACCATTCCGGCAGGCCGACCAGAAGCAGGGCCGCCAGAACCACGCCGATCTGGCTGCCCATGCCGCCCAGCACCACGATGGCCAGGATCACCGCCGATTCGATGAAGGTGAAGCTTTCCGGACTGATGAAGCCCTGGCGGGTGGCGAAGAACGATCCGGCGAAGCCGGCGAACATGGCGCCCAGGGCGAAGGCCGACAGTTTGATGTTGGTGGGGTTCAGCCCCAGCGACCGGCAGGCGATCTCGTCCTCGCGCAGGGCTTCCCAGGCGCGGCCGACCGGCAGGCGGCGGATGCGCAGGGTGAACAGGTTGGTGAGCAGGGCCAGCCCCAGAATGACGAAATACAGGAAGATCACCCGATGCTCGCCGGAAAAGGGCAGGCCGAAGAAGTCGGCGAAGGTCCGGTGGCCCTCGGGGGCGTTGGCGGCGAAGCGCAGTCCGAACAGGGTGGGGCGCGGAATCGCCGAGATGCCGTTGGGGCCGCCGGTCAGGTCCTGCCAGTTCTGCAGCACCACCCGGACGATCTCGCCGAAGCCCAGGGTGACGATGGCCAGATAGTCGCCGCGCAGGCGCAGGACCGGGAAGCCCAGCGCCACGCCGAAGCCGGCGGCGAACAGGCCGGCCAGGGGCAGGCAGATCCAGAACGACCATCCCAGCCCGGTGGACAGCAGCGCATAGGAATAGGCCCCGACGGCGTAGAAGGCGACGAAGCCCAGATCCAGCAGACCGGCCAGTCCGACCACGATGTTCAATCCCCAGCCCAGCATGACGTAGATCAGCACCAGGGTGGCCTTGTCGACCAGATTGCGGTCGGCGAAGGGCAGGAAGGGCAGGGTGACGGCCAGCCCGGCCAGCGCCCACCCGGCCCACGGCCGCAATCGGTCCGCCTGGGCCGGAACGGCGCCGGCCGAGGGCCGGTGCCGGGGGGATGCCGGCCGCAATCGGCGCGACAGGGTCAGAAGGAAACGGCCCAGTCCGACGGCCAGCGCCGCCCAGGCCACCCAGTCCAGCCGGGTGCCCAGCGACAGGCCTTGCGAGGAATCCACCAGCCGGAAGCCCAGCAGGGGCAGGGCCAGGCCGGCGGCGACCACCGCCGCTGCCAGGGCTTCGCGCAGGGCGCCGGCCAGAACCGCCCCGGCCACCTCAGATCTTCTCCACTTCCGGGTGGCCCAGCAGTCCGGTGGGACGGAACAGCAGCACCAGGACCAGGATCGAGAAGGCGGCGACGTCCTTGTATTCGATGGAGAAATAGCCCGACCACAGCGATTCGATCAGTCCCAGCAGCAATCCCCCCAGCATGGCCCCGGGCAGCGAGCCGATGCCGCCCAGCACCGCGGCGGTGAAGGCCTTGATGCCGGCCAGGAAGCCGATATAGAAGTCGATGACGCCGTAATACAGGGTGACCATCAGCCCGGCCACCGAAGCCAGAACCGCCCCCATCACGAAGGTGGCGGAAATCACCCGGTCGACGTCGATTCCCAGCAGGGACGCCATCTTCAGGTCCTGCTGGGTGGCCCGCTGCGCCCGGCCCAGCGGGGTGCGGGCGATGATCCAGGTGAAGGCGGCCATCAGCACCAGGGTCAGCAGGACGATGACGATCTGCAGGCTGGACAGGCTGACGGTGAAATCCTCGCCGCGCAGCAGCTCGACGCTGCCGCCGATCACCGGCGGCAGCGGCTTGACCCGGGCGCCCTGGGTGATCTGGGCGAAGTTCTGCAGCACGATGGACATGCCGATGGCGGAAATCAGCGGCGCCAGCTTCGGCGCGCCGCGCAGGGGGCGATAGGCCACCCGCTCGATGGCCCAGCCCCACAGGCCGGTCAGCAGCATGGTCGCCAGCAGGGCCGTCGTCAGGCCCAGGACGGCGGACTGCCCGCCCAGCAGCGTCGACAGCAAATATGCGATCAGGGCGATGAAGGCACCCAGCATGTACACTTCGCCGTGGGCAAAATTGATCATGCCGATGATGCCGTAAACCATCGTGTAGCCGATGGCGATCAGGCCGTAGATCGCGCCCAGCGTGATTCCGTTGATCAATTGCTGAAGGAAATATTCCATTCAAGCATCCTGCCGATGTCCGTTTTCTTCGCACGGAACAGCAGAACCCTACGCCACCCGGCGGTCAAGTCAACAGACAAGCGTCGCCAGCCGGGGCTCCGAATCCAGGTTAAGAAGTGGCTAATTTCCCCTGGTTCATACTCGTCATGCCCGCGCAGGCGGGCATCCATACGACGGTTGGGCGAGACGCAGCTGCGACTCATGAAAACACCATGCGTCTATATTTTGGCGAGCC
>CAJANN010000232.1 GCA_903941095.1 uncultured Rhodospirillaceae bacterium
CAGGCCGCCGCCGACCGCATCGAGGCGTTGCGCAAGCTGATCTGCGACAAGAAACAGATGCCGCGGGCCAGGAAAAGCTTCGAGAGCATGCTGGTCGACATCGTCGTCGAGCTGTTCCGCCACGATGCCTATATCAGCCAGCGCATCCGCGAGCCCGACCGCCGCCGGGCCACCCGGATCTCCGGCGCCGGGCTGGTCGCCGAGATCGACGGCCAGCCCGTCGACGTCGTCGACATTTCCGTCGACGGCATCAAGCTGCTGAGCGAAGTCGACCTTCCCGACGACGTGGTTGAAATCGGGCTGGTGCCGCGGATCCGGGGCAAGGTTCTGGACGACGAGCGGGTGATGGTGTCCGGACGGGTGGTCCGGACCGGCGGCGGCGAACGGATCATCCGTTTCGATCCCGACAGTTATGAGCGGTCGCGGGAAATGGTCCTGCGCGTGCTGAAGCTGCCGATCCTGCCGGAGCTGAAAGCGGCGGCCCAATGACGGCAGGGCATCGCGACGGTCGCGATTGCCGCGGATGCCGGCCGTGACGGTCGAGGTGCTGATCGTCGACCACGACGACGCCGATTCATCCTATATCGCCGAGATCTTGCAGGAAGACCCGCACCAGGATTACCGGGTCCGGCGGATCGACGGTCTTGGCCGCCTGGGCGATCTGGCCGATCCGGGGGGGATCGGCCTGGTCCTGTTCGATCTGGACGAACCCGGACGGTCCCGCGCCGATTGTCTGCGGGTTCTGCAGGCGCGGCTGCCCGGCACCCCCCTGGTGGCTCTGACCACCGACGAGGACCCCGCCGTCGGCATCGAGGCCCTGCGGCTGGGGGCTCAGGATTATCTGGTCAAGCAGCACGCCAACAATGAAGGATTGCGGCGCATCGTGCGCTATTCGCTGGAACGGTCGCGGTTCCAGAAGGAACTGGAGCGGCTGGCGCGCTATCACGAAATGATCCTGCATTCCATCGGCGAAGGCGTGGTCGGGGTGGATCGGGGCGGCACCATCCGTTTCGTCAATCCGACGGCCGAGCAATTGCTGGGCTGGCCCTCCGGCGGCCTGATCGGGCAGCAGATGTGCCGGCTGTTCTGCGAACTGGATACCCATGCCGGCTGCCGCAGCTGCTTTTCCAGCGGCTCGACCCAGGAACAGACCTTTCTGCGCAAGGATGGAACCGTCCTGCCGGTCGAGGCGACCTGCACGGTCCTGGGCGACAAGGGGCTGATCGAAGGGTCGGTGGTGGTGTTCCGCGACCGGACCGAACAGATCCGCCGTCAGCAGGAAATCGAAAGGCTGCGCCGCTTCTATCACCTGATCCTGGATTCCGCCGGCGACGGCATTTTCGGCGTCGACACTTCGGGCTGCGCCGTGTTCGTCAACCGTGCCGCCGAGGAGATGCTGGGCCGCAAGGCCGAGGATTTCATCGGCCGGCGCATTCACGAACTGATCCACCACTCCCACGCCGACCGCACGCCGCATCCGGCCCGGCACTGTCCGATCTTCCGGTCCCTGGACGGGGCCAAGGTCGTGCACGTGCCCGACGATGTCTTCTGGCGCCCTGACGGAAGCTGCATCCCGGTGGCCTATGCCAGCACGCCGATCATGGAAGAGGGTGTGGCCAAGGGCGCCGTGGTGGTCTTTCGCGACATCACCGGTCAGAAGCAGATGGACGCGGTCATCGCCGACCAGCAGGTCCGGCTGGAGCGGATGGTGGAAGAGCGGACCGACAAGCTTTCCCGCGAGATCGCCGACCGCATCCGTGTCGAGACCGCCCTGCGCGACAGCCAGTGCCGTCTGCAGGCCATCACCGGCAACCTGTTCGAGGGTGTCCTGGTGGTCGACGTGCACGGCCACATCATCTTCGCCAACCCGTCGGCCGCGCGTCTGTTGCAGGCCGGCGAGGGAGAACGCCTGGCCGGGCGGGACATCGACGCCGTCCTGCAGTTGCGGTCCGGGGGCGAAACCGTCCTGTTCCGCAACGGCCCCTTTGCCCGCACGGCCGTGGACGGCTCGACCGACCACGACGAGGATGCGGTCTTCATCGTCGCCGATGGGGAAAGCCTGGCCGTGGCCTATGCCTGTGCCCCGCTGATCGAACAGGACCGCTGCCGGGGGGCGATCATCTCGTTTCGCGATATCGGCCTGCTCAAAGATGCGCAACGCGATGCTTTCCAGGCGTCGAAAATGGCCGGCATCGGCCAGCTGGCCGCCGGCATCGCCCACGAGATCAACACCCCTATCCAGTATATCGGCGACAATCTGAGCTTTATCGGCGAAACGTTCGAAGCCATCTCCCGCTTCGTGGCGGAGCGGCGGGCCGGTGCGCCGCTGTTCGACGATCCTGACTCCGACCGGAAAATCGACTATCTTGTCGATGAAGTCCCGGTCGCCATCCAGCAATCCCTGGAGGGCGTCGGGCAGATATCTCGGATTGTCCAGGGCATGAAGGAATTCTCGCATCCGGGTGAGCAGCACAAGGGGACGGTCGATATCAACCGCGCCGTCGAGAACACCCTGACCGTCTGCCGCAACGAATGGAAGCACGTGGCCGAGGTCGCCCTCGACCTCGACCCGTCCCTGCCCGCTATCCGCTGCTGGGCCGGAGAGATCAATCAGGTGCTGCTCAATCTGGTGGTCAATGCCGCCCATGCCATTGCCGCCCGCGCCCAGGCCGAACCGGGAACCATCGCCATCCGCACCGGCCTGGTCGGCGACATGGTCGAAGTCGCCGTGTCCGATGACGGGATGGGCATCCGCCCCGAGGACCGCGAGCGCGTGTTCGAGCCCTTCTTCACCACCAAGGAAGTCGGCAAGGGGACCGGCCAGGGGCTGGCCATCTGCCATGCCGTGGTGGTCGGCAAGCACGAAGGGCAGCTGTCGTTCGAAAGCGAATGGGGCAAGGGGACGACCTTCGTCATGCGCCTGCCGGTGGATGCCTGCAGCGACGGTGTTCCCCCGTGACCGTGAAGGTCCTGTTCGTCGATGACGAGCCCAATGTTCTGCTGGGGCTGCGCCGCATGCTGCACGGCATGCGGCGGGAATGGGACATGCGGTTCGTGGAAAGCGGGGAAGCCGCCCTGGCCGCCCTCGAACAAAGCCCGGCCGACGTGGTGGTTTCCGACATGCGCATGCCCGGAATGGACGGGGCGGCGCTGCTGGACGAAGTCCACCGCCGCTATCCCGATACCGTCCGGGTCATTCTGTCCGGTCATTCCGATACCGACTATGTCCTGCGCACCGTCGGCCCGGCCCACCAATACCTGGCCAAGCCGTGCGGCCAGGACGCCCTGGTCTCGGTGGTCCGGCGGGCCATTGCCCATCGTCCCCGGCTGATGTCGCCCCGCCTGCGCGGCCTGTTGACGGCCTTGCGCCATTTGCCGACCCCGCCGGACATCTATTTCCAGCTGATCGAGCTGCTCAATTCACCCAGCAGCTCGCCGGCCCAGGTGGCCGACGTCATCTCCCGCGATGTCGCCATGACCGCCGAAATCCTGAAGCTGACCAATTCGGCCTATTTCGCCCTGCTGCGCGATGTCACCTCGCCCCTGCAGGCGGTCCGCGTCCTGGGGTTCGAGACGTTGCGCACCCTGGTGCTGCGGACCGGGATCTGCCGCCATTTCCAGGGCAACCGCGAACTGGCCCGCATCCTGGACCAGTTGAATGCCCACAGCCAGTCCATCGCCCGGCTGGCGCGGACGCTGGCCAACCTGGAGCGGCTCGGCGCGCCGGGACCGGAGCAGACCCTTTGCGCCGGAATGCTGGGCGATATCGGAACCCTGGTGCTGTTCGACCAGCTTCCGGCCGAGTTCCACCGGGTGCGGCGCCTGCTGGATGGCGGGGCCTCCATCATCGACGCCGAGCGCGAGGTGTTCGGCGCCTCCCACGCCGAACTGGGGGCCTATCTGCTGGGGCTGTGGGGGTTTTGCGACACCGTGGTCGGGGCGGTGGCCTATCACCTTGCTCCGTCCGCGGGTCTGTCGCGGGACCCCGGGCCGCTGACCATGCTGCATGCCGCCGTGGCGCTGGGGCCGGAAAGTCCGGTGCACGGCCCGGTCTCCGGGCGCAGCCTGATCCCCCTGGACGAGGCCTATCTGGCGGATGTCGGCTGTCTGGACAAGATCGCGGCCTGGCGGGCCGCCGCCGCCGGCCGGCCGGCGGAATGACCAAACAACCGCCCCCGCCGGCAGGACCGGCGGGGGCGGGACTTGTCATACGAAGCCCGGATGAGTAATTCGGGCTTCGTATCC
>CAJANN010000233.1 GCA_903941095.1 uncultured Rhodospirillaceae bacterium
CTTCCCATCCTTGCGATTGTGGTTATGGGAGTCGACGCTATCTGCTTTCTTATCGTATGCGAGGGCGGTCTTAAACCCGGCGTGCTCAAACCCGAGGTCAAGCCCGCCGGCACCGCAAAACAGGCTTAGAAGCACAAATCCTCGCTTGCAGGATGTTAAAAAGGACGATCCTCGATCTTGCCCGAAGGGGACGCGCCTGTTAAGGCGTTTGTATCATACTGTCAAGGAAAAACGGGCTTCGATGGCGGATGTCCTCACACCTGAACAGCGTCGGCGGTGTATGTCCCGCATTCGTCGTCGTGACACCAAGCCGGAGATTGTACTGCGGAAAGCTCTCTGGCGCATAGGTTTACGCTATCGCATGGATGTCAAACTCCCTGGCCGTCCAGATATTGCGTTTATGGGCAAAAAGGTTGCTGTCTTCGTCGATGGCTGCTTCTGGCATGGATGCCCTAATCACGGGCGCATACCTTCCGATAAGATAGGTTACTGGGCAGCAAAGATCCAGAGGAACAAGGACCGGGATGAGCGTGTCAACATTGAACTCTCTCGAATGGGCTGGGTCGTTCTCAGGTTCTGGGAACATGAATTGAAGCAGAACATTGAAGATATTGCTGCGGTCATAAGAACTACCGTCGCTTGATAGTCGCGACTTTATTTCTTGAAAATATCACCTTGCCCGCCTCTCCGTACCTTCACAGGGTACTTTTTCTAACCCATTGAAGCCGTCCATCACCGCTCTTCATCCCCCTTCAGACCTACATCATTCCCTTGAGACACCACCCCACGCCCCGCCCCCATTCCGGGAGGCGGGGCGTTTCGTTTTGGAGGGAAGAGTCATGTTGGTTGCCGATGTTCTGTCGTCGCCGGAAATCGGCGAATTGGCCAAGGCGATGGTGAAGGTGCAGCAGACGCTGAACCCCGCCTGCAAGGATGCCGAGAATCCGTTCGTGAAGAACCGTTACGCCTCGCTCAACTCGGTGATCGAGGCCTGCCGCGAGGCTCTGACCACGCAATCGGTCTGGGTGGCGCAATATCCGGTGGCGGCGGAAGCCGGGCATCTGGGGTTGGTCACCAAGCTGGTACATGGGGGATCGGGGCAGTGGCAATCGTCACTGATGGTGATGCCGTTGCCCAAGAACGACCCGCAAGGTTACGGCTCGGCGCTGACCTATGCGCGGCGTTACGGCCTTGCCACCCTGGTCGGCATGGTCAGCGAAGCCGATGACGACGCCGAGGCGGCCACGCCCCGGCAGGCCAAGCCGAACCGGCGCAGTCCACCATCTGACCAGCCTGAACCCGTCTATCCGCTGGCCGGGCTGCCCCGGCTGGACGGGGTGGAATACCAGACCATCGCCGCCTCCAACGGCAGAACCTGCATTACCGCCTCGGGCAATGTCCGCGACAAGCGGGCTTTCCTTCAGGAAGCCGGGTTCCGCTGGGATGGCAATCGCAAACTGTGGTGGCGTTACGCCGCCTGGAATCCGGGTGAGACATGAACCACGATCCCAGGGCCATGGGCCTGCTGGCGCACCTGGCCCGTGGGCTGGTGCGCCATGGAGAATTGAAAACGAAAGCCGATCTGGGCGACCGCTCGGCTTATGTCGGTCTGTCCGACGTGGGCCGCGCCGTCACCTGCCTGCGGGCGGCAGTGGCGGGCAAGCTGAAAGCCCCGCTGCCGGATCGCCCGATCCTGGACGTTCTGCGCCGGCAATTGGTGCTGCAACGGGGGCATTGGCTGGAGGCCGGATTGGACTCGGCCTTCCGCGCCAACGGGGCCAATCTGGTTTCCCAGTTGGAGATCATCGCCCCAGGGCCGTTGCCGCTGCGGGCGCATGTGGATTTCACCTTCATCGGTGCCGCCGACCGGCCCGTCATCCGCATTCTGGAACTGAAAAGCACCGAGCATCTGCCCCGGACGCTGTATCCCGGTTACGAGGCGCAAATCCATGGTCAGGTCGGACTGCTGGCCCAATTGTGGGGCCAACCGGTCTTCGCCGCCCATGGGCTGCACGGCCAGACCTTCCCCCAGCTTTGCCGTCACCTGTTCGGGATCGACTTGCCCAGCCGGGTGGCGGAGGTGGATTTGGAAGGCTGGGTGCTGTGCCTGTCCATGTCCGACACCAGGCCGTTCGGCCCCTACCGGCCCGACACCACCATGCTGAACCTCTGCCGCCGCACGGCCCACCGGCTGTGGCAGGGCGTTCAGAATGTTAAGGCGGGAAGGATCCGCCTGGATGACCTCGACACCTGCGCGGGCTTCCATCCCTTGTGCGACTGGTGCGATCACGCCGAGGGCTGCCCAAAATTCACCGCCGATCTGGTGAATGATCCCGCCCTTGATATGGAATTGGCCGCGTTTTCCAGGCTGAAGGCAGAAAAGTCCGTCCTGGAAGCCGAAATCGAAATGCGCGAAGCCCGGATTCGTCACTTTTTCCGCCATGCCGGCAGATATACAGGCTGGCTGTCCACCGGCCATTTCCGCTTTAAAAGCGCCCACATAGCCGGGCGAAAAACCATCGATTCCGGGAAGCTCCGCGCCGTTCTCGCCAATCGCCTTGGCGCGGACGAGGCCGATGCCCTGCTGGCCCAAGTCACCACCACGGGTGCGGATTACGAACGCCTGACGGTTTCGCCCGTCAAGCCCGCCTCAATTTAGGGAATTCCGCCACGGATTGAGGATTTGCACCCCGGTCGGGCTGAAATCGGCAACGTTGCGGGTCACGATGGTCATCCCATGCACGATGGCCGTGGCGGCGATCAAGGCATCGCGGTCGCTGCGCGGATCGGGGACGTGCAGCCCCGCACAGCACTGCGCCACCGCCAAATCCACCGGCAGGATGCGGTCGGCGAAGGCGGGCAGCACATGACCGTTCAGCCAGGTGCGCAACACGGCTCCCTGGGCGGTATCCCGCCGTTCGATCTGCCGCACGCCCATCTCCAGTTCCAGAATGGTGATGGCGGACAGATACAGGCTGGCCGGCAGAACGCTGGCGACCCATTCCACCACGCCCGCATCGGCCTTGTCCGATTTCGCCTTGCGCAGTTCCGAGACCAGGTTGGTGTCGAGGACGAACATCACCCCAAATCCGCCGGGTGGACCAGAGTGCCGACTCGTCCAGGTTCGAACTCGATCTCCTCGGCCCCCGGCAAGGCCAGCATGTCGATGATGCTGGAATGGCTTTGGGTCAGGCTGCGGTAATCGTCGATGGTCAGCAGCACATGGGCCGGACGACCGCGATCGGTGATGAAGACCGGGCCGTCGTGGGCCGCCTTCTTGGCGGCACCGATGTCCTGATTGAATTCCCGGCTGGTGAACGTGCTGATGGCCATGGCGGCACCTCCAACGCTTTTGTAGGTACGTTACTACATTCCCCCGCTCATTCGCCACCCCTCCGTCTCGGACACCTCCATCGCGCCGATGGCTGTCCGCTGCATTCCCGTCACCTCTATCAAGGAATCACCCCCATGACCGACCTTGGACCTTCACCCATCACCGACCTGGACGCCGGGGAAATCTTCAGCGGCCAGCCTTCGGGACGCATTATCAAGGGCTATGCCGCCCCTTCCGTCCACACGCCGACCATCGAACCGGATTACCTGTTTCACCAGGCCATGCGCGAACTGGTGGTGTGGTTCATGTCGCCCGCCGATCCGCTGTATGTGTTCGGTCCCACCGGCAGCGGCAAATCCAGTCTGGTCCGTCAGGTGGCGGCCCGGCTGAACTATCCGGTGTTCGACATCACCGGCCATGGACGGCTGGAATTCTCCGACCTGGCCGGGCATCTGACCGTCGAGAATGGCAGCATGCGCTTCCAGCACGGGCCGCTGTCCCTGGCCATGAAGCATGGCGGGCTGTTCTTGCTGAACGAAATCGACCTGCTCGATCCCGCCACCGCCGCCGGTCTCAACGGCGTGCTGGATGGGGCACCCCTGTGCCTGCCCGAGAATGGCGGCGAGATCATCGCGCCCCATCCCATGTTCCGCTTCGTCGCCACCGCCAACACCAATGGCGGGTCCGACGAGAGCGGCCTGTACCAGGGCACGCTGCGTCAGAACCTGGCCTTCATGGACAGGTTCTGGCTGTGCGAGATCGGCTATCCCGACGCGGAAGCCGAAGTCAGGCTGCTGGAACGCCTGGCCCCCGCCTTGCCCGAATCCTTGCGCCAGAGCATGGTGGCGTTCGCCAATGAAGTCCGCCGCCTGTTCATGGGCGAAGGCGACGGCCAGCAACCGGGTGAAAGCATCGAAATCACCTTTTCCACCCGCACCCTGATCCGCTGGGCCGATTTGACCCAGCGGTTCCAGCCCCTGGCCCGCCAAGGCGTGCAACCGGTCATCCATGCCCTCGACCGGGCCTTGGGCTTCCGGGCCTCCCGCACCACGCGGGCGCTGCTGCACGAACTGGGGCAGCGCATGTTCGCCCCCGCCTTCTGACGTTTTTCCAAAATTCCACCCTCGAACGGGAGTCGGCAGCGGCTCCCGTTTTTCATTGTGCAAACAGGAGAGCTTTCCATGAATACCGACATCACGGTGCTGAAGCACCTGACCGCCATCCGCCTGGACGTCATGATCTGGTCGGCGCGGCGCAAGCTGAGCGCGGCCGATCTGGCGAATGCCGATCTGCCCCCGGAGAACGTGGCCTCGCTGGGGGCCAAGAAGGTGTGCAACCCCGAGGATTTGCGGGTCTTCGCCACGCTGAAGGCCCGCGCCGTGGCCCTGCTCGACCGCCACGGGGTGCGATTCTTAAGCGGCTGGATGATCCCCGAGAGCGCCATCAAGGCGGTGAACGGGGCGCTGGAAACCATCGCCACCGATTTCACCACGGCCAAGGAAGATTTCCTGGGCCGCTATGACCAGGCTGTCCGCGATTGGATCGGTCAGAATCCCGGCTGGGAAGCCCTGATCGCCGGGTCCACCGTCCCCGCCGACATGGTGCGGGCGCGGCTGGGCTTCGGCTGGCAGATGTTCAAGA
>CAJANN010000234.1 GCA_903941095.1 uncultured Rhodospirillaceae bacterium
CGCCGCCCAGGTCGGCGGCCAGGGCCGCCAGGGCGGGCCGCCAGGTGCCGCCGGCCTCTTGCCGGTACAGGACCATGCCGGGAAACCACGGCGAGCGGTCGCCACGTTCCATCCAGCGGAATTCCGGCGGATGCGGCAGCAGCAGGCGGGCCGGCCGGCCCAGGGCGGCGGCCAGATGCAGGTTGGTGTTGCTGACCGCCACGTGGTCGTCCAGCAGCGACAGCAGGGCCAGCATGGTGTCCAGATCGTCGTTGGCGTCGGACAGGTCCAGCACCGGCCGGCCCAGGGCGGCGACGAAGCGGTCGACCTCGCCGCTCTCGGGCTTGCGTTGCAAGATGACCACGTCGCAGGGCAGCGGCGCCAGGGCGGCGGCCAGTCCCTCGGGCGCCAGGGCCTTGGACAGGCGGCCGACCTGCTGGGTGCCGGCCCGCCAGGTGACGCCGACCAGCGGCCGGGTGGAAAAGGCGGCCAGCCGGTCGCGCAGGGCGGCGGTGCGGTCGGGCGGCGGGGCCAGCGGCACCGGGGGCAGGGGGCCTGGCTCGCCCAGCAGCCACGGCAGGTCGCCGGCCCAGACCACATGGGCGCCGTCGGCCGGCTGTTCCGGCGCGGCGATTTCGGCCAGAAACGGCAGCCGGGCCGCCAGCCCGGCCAGCTTCGCGGCGGGACGGTAGACGACGCGGGCGCCGCGGGCCGCCAGCCGGGCGGCGAAGCGCAGGAAGAACAGCTCGTCCCCCAATCCCTGTTCGCCTTCGACGAACACGGTCCTGCCGTCCAGCCGGGCCGGCAGGGGGTGGGCCGGCGTCTGCCGGCGGCGGGATACGTGACGGCGGCGGTACAGGTCCCAGCCCTCCGCCAGCCGGCCCCGCGCCAGCCGGATCAGCCCCAGGGCGGCGGCGGCGGCATCCAGGCCGGGGGCCAGCTGCAGGCACCGGGTCAGGGCGGCCTCGGCGCCGTCGCCGTCGCCCCCCGCCCATAGCAGGGTGCCGAGATGGCCGAAGGCGGGGGCCTGGCCGGGGTGGCGCGCGGTCAGGCGGCGCAATGCGGTTTCGGCCTCGGCCGGCCGGCCTTCGGCGATGGCCGCCAGGGCCAGCACGGTTTCCCCGGCGTAATGGCTGCCGCCGGCGGCGGCGACGGCGGCGCCCGCTTCGGCGCGGGCATCGTCCAGCCGGCTGCAATCGTGCAGGGCCAGGGCCAGATCGGCGCGGCGGTCGGGGGTGGGGTCCAGGGCGCAGGCGGCGCGGCGGCAGGCCAGCACCGCCGCCGGGCGGCCCAGGCGCAGATGGGCTTCGGCCATCAGGGCCAGCAGGTCGGAGCGCGCGGGCCGACGGGCGAACGCCGCCCCCAGCAGGTCCAGCGCCCGGACGGGGTCGCCCTCGACGATCAGGCGGGCGGCCTCCTGCGCCGGACCATCGTCGGCGCCCGTCGTGGCCATCGCCGGCCTCAGCCCTGCAGCATGCGGCGCAGCAGGTCGACGTCTTCCGAGAAATTCTGGTCGGACGCCCTCAGTTCCTCGACCTTCTTGACCGCGTGCATGACGGTGGTGTGGTCGCGGCCGCCGAACTTGCGGCCGATTTCCGGCAGCGAGCGGCTGGTCAGCTGCTTGGCCAGGTACATCGCCACCTGACGCGGCCGGGCCACCTGGCGCGACCGCCGGGCCGAGCCCATTTCCGCCAGCTTGATGTTGAAATGCTCGGCCACCCGCTTCTGGATTTCCTCGATGGTGATGCGGCGGTCGGAGGCGCGCAGCAGGTCGTGCAGCACTTCCTGCGAGCTTTCCAGGGTGATGGCGCGGCCGATCAGCTGCGAATGGGCGACCACGCGGTTCAGGGCGCCTTCCAGCTCGCGGACGTTGCTGGCGATCTTGTGGGCCAGGAATTCCATCACCTTGGGCGGCACCGGCACGCCCATCTGTTCGGCCTTGGATTCCAGGATGCCCAGGCGCAGCTCGTAGGTGGTGGCGTGCAGGTCGGCGACCAGACCGGAATTCAGCCGCGACCGCAGCCGGTCCTCCATCCCCTCCAGGTCGGACGGCGACTTGTCGGCCGAGATGACGATCTGCCGGCCCTGGTCGACCAGGGCGTTGAAGGTATGGAAGAATTCTTCCTGGGTGGCGTCCTTGCCGGCGATGAACTGGACGTCGTCGACCATCAGCACGTCGACCGAGCGGAACTGTTCCTTGAAGGACATGGTGTCCTGCGACCGCAATGCCCGGATGAAGCGGTACATGAACTTTTCCGCCGACAGGTACAGCACGCGGCGCGACGGATCGTGCTCGCGGATGTGCCAGGCGATGGCGTGCATCAGGTGGGTCTTGCCCAGGCCGACGCCGCCATACAGGAACAGCGGGTTGAACGACACCTGGCTGGCCTCGGCCACCCGGCGGGCGGCGGCATGGGCGAATTCGTTGGGCTTGCCGACGACGAAATTGCGGAAGGTGTAGCGCGGGTCCAGCTGGGCGCCCAGTTCGTCGGATTCCGCCGGGGCGCAGGGGGCTGCGGCCGCCGGACGGTGCGGGGCCGCCGCGGCCGGCAGGGCGGCCGGAGCGGCATCGGTCACGGCGGCCGGGGCGCGGGCGGAATCGACGACCAGTTCGACATCGCGGACGGACGGCTCCTCGCCGGCCCACAGGGTGCGCAGGCGTTCGCCGTAATGGGTGGCGACCCAGTCCCGCATGAAGCGGGTCGGCAGGGCCAGGCGGACGGTACCGTCCTGCAGGCTGCGCACGGCGACCGGACGCAGCCAGCTGCGCCATGCGGCGTCACCGACTTCGTCGCGCAGGCGTGCCGCGATCCGATCCCACTGGCTATTGAGCATCTTGTATCCCCGAACACTTGCCATACGGGTCCGAATCCGCCCGTTTCATCTTACGGTTTGGTTCCGAAGCCCATTCATGAATGCGAAAACGCCGCCGCGCCCCGTATTCTCCCCCGCCCGACAACGTCGCGGCAGACAATGGAGAAACGTTCCGCCGCTGCGCCGGTGCCGTCCCCTGGCCGGAGAGTCTTGCCATCGTCCCCTGACCAAAATTACGGCGCAAAGACTGCAACGAATAATAAAAAAACAAATAAAACAGATGATTTCTAAAGGAAAAACATCAATTCAATGAATTAAAGCAGGTTGACGCAGCATAAAACTAAATTTGTTTTTAAATATACTTTCTGCCGACTGGCGAGGGATCGGACTCTATCGGCGGGGGCGATTCGATTCAACGGGGCCGGAACAGGAACGCAGTAAATTTTTCGCTTGCATTCCAGATATGCCAGGGAATCCGCCGCCCGCAACGGAAATGGCCGCACCCGGAGGGCGCGGCCATTGAAAACAAAGAATTTTTGAAGCGCGGTTTAGGCCAGCGGCTTCATGTCCTTGACGCGGGCGGACAGGCGGGAAACCTTGCGGGCCGCGGTGTTCTTGTGCAGCACGCCGACCTGGGCGCCACGAACCAGCTCGGGCTCGGCAGCCAGGAAAGCGGCCTTGGCTTCTTCGGCGTTACCGGCGGCGATGGCCAGCTCGACCTTCTTGACGAAGGTGCGGATGCGGCTCACGCGGGCGCGGTTCACCTCGGTACGGCGCTCGGTCTGGCGGATGCGCTTCTTTGCCGACTTGTGATGGGCCATGTGATCAACCTGCAAAGTAAGAGTTCAGTCGAAATCGAAGGCGCGTTTATAAAAGCAGCGCAATGGGGGCGTCAAGCAGGAATCGTGCGAGTCGTGGCGGGGCACGGATTCTCCCAGGGTGATCGCCTTTGGCGATCACCCTGCGGATTCTCCCCTGATGACTTGCCGCCGGGTGTGCGCTATCCTTAAGAACAGTTCGCAATGCAAAGGACGCCGGAATGGCCACCGCCATCCGTCTGATGCCCAATCACGATCCCCGCTGGCGAGCCCGGCTGGCGCGGGCGCGGGCGCGCCAGGGCGACCTGCTCGGGCGCGAGGGGCTGCTGACCGCCGCCGAGCAGGCCGAGCTGGAGCGGCTGCGGCGCATCGTCGCCGAGGCTTTCAAGTCGGGATTCCGCACCACCGCCGAATATCGCGATTTTCATTTCGCCCAGGCCCGCGAGCTGCTGGAGGCCGAGGGAATCGACATGGCCCTGCCGCCGCTGCCCGACGACGCCACCCTGGACGAGATCGACCGCGTCCTGGCCGATGTCCGCCGCGCCGTCGAGGCCACCACCCTGTCGTGAGCCGGCGCCGTCAGCGGCAGGGATGCTGCGGGTCGCGGCCGTCGCACAGGTCGACGCCGTTCATGTAGGTCACCCACTCGGCCAGTTCGTCGGCTGCCACCGGAACGGCGCCCTGGGCGAAGGGCTCGCCGCGCCAGGCCCGGCTGACCACGTAAAGGGCGTCCTTGCCGCGCACGACGAAATAAAGGGTCAGGGTGCCCTTGCCGTCGCCCTTGTAGCGGCCGCAGGCGACGGTGCGCGTGCCGGCCTCGCGGCCGCCCACCGCCCCCAGGCTGGACGGTCCCGCCGATGCGGCGTCGCAGACCTGGCCGGTCTTCTGCACCACCTGATCCAGGAAGGCGGCGGCGGTCAGCGGCGTGTTGCGGAAAGCCTGGACGGTGGCGCGGCGCGACCACGAATCCGGCAGTTCGCCGGCGGGGATCAGTTCGGTGGATTCGCCGCTGCGGTCGACGACGCTGGAAACGACCTTCCAGCCCGGCAATTGCGGCACCTGCAGCCTCTCGGCGGCCAGGGCCGCCGGCCCGCCCAGCAGGCCCAGCCCGATCGTTGCCGCCGTCAGCAGGCGTTTCATGCTCGCATCTCCCCGAAAGACCGGGGATCAGTGTGGCGTCTTCGCCTCAGTCGTCAAGGGTCGAGATATGCGCCCAGATGTTCTGCCAGTCGTCGGCCGACTTGCCGCGCATCAGCTCGTCGACATCCTCGTGCTTGCGCAGCCCCGACAGGAACAGGGTGATCTGCGCCTTCAGGTATTTCATGTGCTGCTGCGCCAGCGGCGGCTTCTTGACGCGGCCCTGGCCGTCGCGGGCGTGGCATTCCATGCAGTCGGCCTCGAACAGGGCCTTGCCCCGGGCGGCGTCGCCCGGCTCGCGCGGGATCTGGACCGCCTGCTTGGCCAGCTTCAGCCGTTCGAAGGCATCCATCTTGACGTCGTCCGACGGCGGATGCTTGGGCGGCTTGATGGTGGTCAGGTAATGGGAGACGTCCAGGACGTCCTTTTCCGGCAATTCACGGTCGTTGGCATAGGGGTACATCGGGATGTTTTCCCGTGTGCGGGTCTTGAAGGCGCGCAACTGCTCGGCCAGATAGTCGGGATGCATGCCGGATATGCGCGGATAGACGCCGCCGCCGCCGCCTTCGCCGAACTCGCCGTGGCAGGCGGCGCAGGTGCGCATGATCTCGCGCCCGCTGTCGGGGTCGAACGTCCATGTCTTGCCGTTGGGCAGGGTCACCGGGGCCGGCTGCTGCGCCCATGCGCTGCCCGCCGCCAGGGACAAGGTGATCGCCAGAACCAGAGTCCGCATCGCCGACCTCGAAGATGAATGATCCGGCGACTTTTGTCCGAAGCGGCGGCGCCCGACATTGAGCGCGGTCAATTCCGCTATTTCTGTTTCGGACGAAAAGCCTTGCATACCGCCGGATCGGTCTCCAGGAACGGGCCGCCGATCAGGTCGACGCAATAGGGAATGGCCGGCATCACCGCTTCCAGGCAATCGGCGATGGCGCTGGGCTTGCCCGGCAGGTTGACGATCAGGCTGCGCCCGCGGATGCCGGCGGTCTGGCGCGACAGGATGGCGGTGGGGACCACCTTCAGGCTGACGGCGCGCATCAGCTCGCCGAAGCCGGGCATCATCTTGTCGCAGACCGCCTCGGTGGCTTCGGGGGTGACGTCGCGCAGGGCCGGGCCGGTGCCGCCGGTGGTGACGATCAGGGCGCAGCCTTCGATGTCGGCCAGTTCGCGCAAGGTGGCCTCGATGACCGGCCGCTCGTCGGGGATCAGGCGGCTGATCGGCCGCCACGGGCTGGTCAGCGCCTTGCCGATCCATTCCACCATCGCCGGGCCGCCCAGGTCCTGGTAGATCCCTTGCGAGGCGCGGTCCGAAACGGTGACGAAGCCGATGGCGGCGGGGGTGGTCATGCGGTTTCTCCCAGGCGGGCCAGATCGGCGGCCCAGTTGCGGTAGCGGGTGTGATAGTCGGACAGCGCCGGGTCGGCGGCGGTGCGGGCGGCGAAATCGGCCAGCACCGGCCCCTGCCGTCCGGCCACTTCGGCGGCATCGATCCCGGTCAGGCCGCGCAGCAGCGGGCCGAAGCCCATGACCACGCTGCCGCCGGCCTGGGCGGCGGCGGCGGCCAGGGCCTGCGGCAGGTGCGGCGCGGCGGCCAGAACCGCCTGGGCATGGCGGCGGATGGCCGGCTGGTCGGCGGCCAGGGCGGCGCGCTCGGCCAGCCAGTCGCCCCGCTCCAGGATGCGGCCGTCGGCATAGACCGCCGGGGCCGCGCCGCCGGTATCGCAGCTCCAGCCGGGACGGGGGACCAGCAGGTCGCCCTGGTCGTCCTCGTCGCGCCAGCCGATGAACGGCATGGTGCGGCAACGGATCGGCTTTTCGGCATGGATGGCGCACAGCCCGTCATCGCCCAGTTCGGGGCAGCGATGGCTGGGCGGGATATAGGCGGTGGGGGCGATCCTGACCGGCAGCAGGCGCCCCGGCCCGACCGGAACCAGCAATCCCAGCCCGCCGGCCGGTTCGCGGCCGGGGCGGGCGCGCACCGGGCTCCACACCACGGCCAGCGGAAAACGTCCGGCATGGGCGATGGCCTCGGGGATGGTCAGCGGCACCCAGCCGAAACAGCATTTGCCGCAGGCGGTGCAAGAAAAATGGCGGGTCATCGACGGCCGGCCCCGGGTCAGGCGAAGCGCGAGGCGAACTCGCCGCCGCGTTCGACGGGAACGGCGACGATGTTCAACTGGCTGGGAAGTTGGAACCGCTGCTCGGGCAGGAACGGAACCAGGGCCAGAACCGGCTCGGCCCCGTCCGGGGGGGTGTGGCTGGTGACGATGCAGTCCGGTGCCGTCCGTTCGACCCAGCCGGGGAAGAAAAAGCGGTATCCGGACTTCGCCAGCAGGCGGATGGGATCAAGGGTCAGGTCGGGGTTGTCCCCGTGCAGCCAGTTTTCGAAGACGATGAAGGGGCGGGCCCTGGCGATCAGTTGCGCCGCCCCTTGCAGCACGTCCAGTTCGTGATCTTCGGCATCGATCTTGATGGTGTCGGGGTCGGGCAGTCCCAGGGCGTCCAGGGGGGCCAGCCGCACACTGGTGCCGCCGCCTTCGCCCAGGCGGGCCAGACCGCTTTGCACGCCGTCGGACGGTGCCATCTCGGCAGTTCCCTCGCGGTCGGCCAGGGCGATGTCATGGCAGTGGATGCGGCCGTCCAGTTCGGCCTGCCGCACCA
The DNA here is from genome assembly GCA_903941095.1 of uncultured Rhodospirillaceae bacterium. Lineage (GTDB taxonomy): Bacteria > Pseudomonadota > Alphaproteobacteria > Rhodospirillales > Magnetospirillaceae > Magnetospirillum. Next base: position 7,410 of record CAJANN010000234.1, read on the forward strand.
CCGAGGCCAGATCGGCGAAGGTCGGCGGGAACGGCTCGAACGCGTGGATGCTGCCGTCGAAGCCGGGGCGGGTGGCCAGCAGCAGCGAGTACCAGCCCCAGTTGGCGCCGATGTCGTAGAAGACGCCCGACAAAGGGGCCAGCCGCTCCAGCAGCGCCGACGTCTCGGCCTCGTAGACGGGATGGTTCTGCGGCAGGTACAGGGCACCGAACTGGGTGTTGCGGGCGTTGAATGCGATGTCGCGGGAACCGGATGCGGTGGTCAGGCGGACAAGGCCGGTTCCCCGGGCACCCAGGCGCAGCATCATGCGGAACAGGCGCTTGGCCGGCTTGCCGGCGAACCGCTTGGACAGGCGGCGGCGATGGCGGAAGGCGGCGCGGTGCAGCCTGGAAAGAAGGGGCAGATCCAGTACGGTGAACGGATTGCGCAGGCGGACACGGCAACGGATCACGTCGGATTCGGTGATGGCGGTCACGCGGGCTCTCCTTCCTCAGGGGGTCTCTTTATCGTCATCCCCGGGGGGCAGGGCAAGTCCGATGATCCCGTACCCGGGCGACACCGGCAGGGTCAGGCCCCACAGGCTGGCCAGTTCGGCCGGGCTGGTTGCCCGGTAGGTGCCGGGGGGCAGGTGGCCGGCGCTGTCCTCGACGACGATCATGCCGCCTTCGAGACGGACCCGCCGGGTGACGGCCGGGCCATAGCCCCAGTGGCGGCCGGCGAAGCTGCCGGCATCGAAGTGAAGCGCCTGGGCGCGGGCGCTGTCCTCCAGCCGGAAGGGTGCCAGCAGGCGGGCCGGCTCGCCCTGGCCCGGGCGGGGGGCGAAGTGCGCCGCCACCGAACGGTAGCGGTTCCGCGCCGCCAGATCGGGGGTGTAGACGAAGGTACCGGGATCGGTGGCCCAGCCGATGCCGTCGATCTCGATCTCGACCGCCAGCTGGTCGTTGTGGGCGTGGCCGCCATTGCCGTTCTGGCCGACCGGGCCGCAGCGGACCGAGATGAAACAGCGGTCGTTCCGCCAAACGAACAATCCGAAATCGGGAAAGGCGACGGGCCGCAGTCCCGCCAGCGCCGCCGGATCGGGCGGGACGATCTCGATGCGCAGCGCCGCGACGAAATCGGCATCGTCCCCGGCGAGGGAACGGGGTGATGCCGGTGGGGCGGCGGGGCGGATGCCGCCCGCCAGTTGCGCCACCAGTTCGGTCTCGACGGCCGCCGCCGCCGGGGCCGGCAGATCCAGGGCCAGCAGGCCCGAGGCGGCGGCGATCAGATGGCCGGGGTCCCGCCCGTCCTGTCCGGGGGTCAGGATCAGGAAGCGGCCGGAATCGTTGTCGCCGACCTGCACCATCCGGCCCGACGGCATGGTCGTTTCGGATGAAAAACGGACTGCGGCGGCCAGGCGGTCCAGGATGTCCGGCCCGAAGGGCGGCCACATGACGGGAGCCGGCGGCAGGGCCGGCTGGCGGCGCCACAGGCGGTGGTCATAGCCGGCCAGCCCGGCTCGGCGATCCTGGGGCAGCCCCTGGATTAAAGCCACGGTGTACAGGGCCATTTCCGCCGACAGCCGGTGATAGGCGGTCGAGGCCTCGAAATTGCCGCCGTCGGCGGTGAACTGGCGGGGAATCTCGGTCTGCAGGCAGCGGATGGCCAGGGCCAGGAAGATGTCGGTTTCAGAGGTGGCCGGCAGGGCGGCGGCGATCCAGGCCAGCCCGCAGATGTCGGCCAGGAAGTGGTTGCCGCGATGGGCCTCGTTCCATTCCAGGTGGCCGGCGATGTGGCGGGCGTGGGCCAGCATGGCCGCGGCCAGTTCGCTTTCGAAATCGTCCGCAAAGACGGCGCCGAAGGCCAGGAACAGGTCGCGGGCGACCAGGATGTTGACGGCGCGGATGGCCACATCCATCGGACAGGCCCAGTTGACACCCCAGCCCGGCGGGTTGGCGGCCAGGAAATCCAGGATCTGGTCGTGGAACTCGACCGCCAGCCGGGCGTCGCCGTCCAGGCCGTAGGCCAGGGCCAGCGGCGGCAGGTGCTGCAGCCGGGCCAGTTCCCACGGGACCTTGACGTCGACGCCGGGCTTGTGGCCGTAAGGCACGCTGGGGCCGAAGGTGGCGGGGTTCCAGCGATAGCCGGACTTGAAGTCGGCGTGCCAGTCGATCGGGCGATAGGCGGGGCTGTCGATCAGGTCCAGCAGGCAGGCGGCATGCAGGCGGTTGCCGGGGGTGGCCTGGGCGGCCAGGGCCGGGCGCCAGTCCTGCGGCAGGGTCCGGCCGGGGCCATAGCGCCAGCGGCCGAAGCCCCGGGCCGGCTCGCCATAGGCCACCCGCACCGGGCCGGAGCCCAGCAGGTCGAAGCGGTGGGCGCAGCTTTCGCCGGCCAGAGCCCGCAGGGCGGCGGCGTTGGCTTCCAGCGCGGCCCGCGGCGGGGCGGCGAAGCGCCGGGCCAGGCGGCCGTTCACCTGATCGGCCGGCGGATAGGTGCACTGACGGCGCAACAGCCGGCCCAGCAGGCGCCGGCCGATCGTTCTTGATGCGTAACGGATGGCTTTTTTCGCCGCTTCATGCGGCGGCATGGCCAGGGCGTGCCGGATCAGGTGGGGCAGCGACATCAGCGGGGCGGAGCGTATTCGGGGACCAGCCGGCGCAGCCGGGCGATGGCGTCGCCGGCCCGGTGATGGCGGCATTCCTGTTCCAGCTGCGCCAGTTCGGCGGCCAGTTCGGCGACGTCGACGGACCGCGGCGTCGCCACCAGAATGCCTTCGCGGTCGGTGGCCACCGGCGGTTCGGCGCCGTGGAAGATTTCCTCGAACAGCTTCTCGCCGGGGCGCAGGCCGGTGAAGACGATGCCGATGTCGATCTCGGGCCGTAATCCGGCCAGCCGGATCATCTGGCGGGCGAGGTCGACGATGCGCACCGGCTCGCCCATGTCCAGGACGAAGATCTTGCCGCGGTAATCCGGGTGGGCGTCGCCGAAGGCCGAAGCCTGCAGGACCAGCTCCACCGCTTCGCGCACGGTCATGAAATAGCGGGTCATCTCGGCGTCGGTGACGGTCAGCGGCCCGCCCTCGGCCAGCTGCTTCTGGAACAGCGGCACCACCGATCCGGTCGAGCCCAGGACGTTGCCGAAGCGCACCGTGACATAGCGGGTGGCGACGCCCGACAGGTCCAGCGCCTGGGCATACATCTCGGCCACCCGCTTCGAGGCGCCCATGATGTTGGTGGGGTTGACCGCCTTGTCGGTGGAGATCTGCACCATCAGCCGCACCCCGGCGGCGGCGCAGGCATCGGCGACGATGCGGGTGCCGATGGCGTTGGTCAGCAATCCTTCGTCGGGATTCCATTCCACCATCGGAACGTGCTTCAGGGCGGCGGCGTGGAACACCAGATCGGGGCGGTGTTCCTGCATGGCGGCGCGGACGCGGGCATCGTCGCGGACGTCGCCCAGAACCGGGCGGCGGTCCAGGCCGGGATGGCGGGCGGCCAGTTCCAGGTCGATGGAATACAGGTTGAATTCGCACGATTCGAACAGGACCAGCCGCTCGGGCGCCCAGTCCGAAACCTGGCGCACCAGTTCCGAGCCGATGGAGCCGCCGGCCCCGGTGATCAGCACCCGGCGGCCCTTGATCAGGGCTTCCATGCCGGCGCGGTCCAGCACGGTCTGGGGCCGGCCCAGCAGGTCCTCGACGGCGATGGGGCGGATGGTCAGCCGGTCCTCGACCCCGTCCTTCAGGTCGGTCAGGCGGGGAATGCGGGCCAGGGGCAGGCCCAGCCGGTCGGCCTCGTCCAGCAGGCGGCGGACCTCGGCGCCGTCCAGGCGGTGATCGGTGACGATCAGGCGCTGCGGCGGCGTCCCGGCAGTGCGCAGGCGGGTCAGCACCGCCTCGAGCTCGGCGGTGCTGCCCAGCACGTCGATGCCGTGGATGTTGCGCCCGACCCGGCCGCCGCCGTCGCTGATCAGGCCGATGGCGCGGTATTCGGCATCGGGGGACATGGTGGCGCGGATGAACAGTTCGGCTTCGTCGCCGGCCCCGACCAGCAGCACCGGAATCCGGCTTTGCCCGGCGGCGTTGCGGACGGCGCGGCGGCGGTCCTTCCACGAGCGGTACAGAAAGCGCGGCGCCCCCAGCAGGGCCAGCAGCACGAACCAGTTGATGATCGGCACCGAGCGCGGCAGGTCCTGCAGGCGGGTGACCAGGAACATCAGGACGGTGAAGATCAGGATGGTCAGCGTCGCGCCGCGCGTCAGCGTCAGCAGGTCGTTGACCGAGGCGTAGCGCCACACCCCCTTGTACATGCGCGACGACAGGAAGGCGAAGGCGGCGATGGCGGTGAAGGCGGCGGTGGCGACGGCCATCATGGTGGCGTCCCAGCCGGGGATCCACGGCTCGCCCTGGCGCAGATAGACGGCGGCCAGGAACGACAGCGCCGCCATGATCAGGTCATGGGCGAAGGCGACGTGGCCGCGATGAAGGGTCGGCGTGACAGTCATGAAAGCGATAGTTAACGGACTCGGCCTTTGATGTCCAAGGCGATTCGGCTAGGTTTACATCAAATGGAAACGATCCTCGCTCTTTTGCCCGACATGGTCCAGGTCAAGGGTCTGGGCGCCGTCCTGGCTGCCGGCTGCGTTCTGGCGGCACTGGGGGCGGCGGGCGGCGGCACCCGCCTGCGCGAGGCGGACCTTGCCGCCGGCTGGGGTCTGGCGGCGGCGCTGCTGACCGGGGTGGGCACGCTGACCGCCCTGCGCCTGGACGTCGTTGCGGCAGCCCTGACCGTGTCGGCCGCGGCCGGCCTGTGGCGGCTGAAGTGCCGGGAAGAGGCGTTCCTGCCCCCGGGCGCCGGACCGGCGGCACTGCTGCTTCTGCCGCTGCTGCTGCTGGTGGCGGCGATGGTGCCGTCGCAATGGGACGAGTTTTCGCAGTGGCTGTGGAACGCGGCCTATCTTGCCGAGCATGATCTGCTGCCCCGCCGGGGTCTGCCCCTCCATCCCGGCAGCTTTCCCGGATATCCCTTCGGGGCGGCGGTGCTGCCCTATCTGGCGGCTTGTTTCGCCGGCGGCCTGATCGAGCAGGCCGGCGCGTTGGGCAACATCTTGCTGCTGGGGTCTTTGGGTCTGGCGCTGGCCCGCCTGATGGCGGCCGGGCAAGGGGTGCCCCGGCCGGGCCGGGGGATGCTGGCCGCCGGCCTGCTGCTGGCCACCCTGGCCGGGCCGACCTTTGTCGCCAAGGTGGCCCTGACCGCTTATGCCGATACCGGAACGGCCGTTTTCCTGGCGCTGGGGATGCTGCTGGGCTGGGCCATGCTGGAAGCCCTGGCCGCCGGCCGGTCGTCCGAGGCGTTGGCCCTGGGCTGGAAGGCTTCGCTGGTCCTGGCCGGACTGGCGGCCTTCAAGCAATCCAATCTGGTGCTGCTGGCCCTGCTGGGCGTCGGGCTGGCCCTGGTCGTCCTGCGCGACCCGCGGATCTCATGGCGGCGGGGCGCCGTCGGACTGGCCGTCGTTTTCGCCCTGCCGCTGGCGGTAAGCCTGCTGTGGCGTCTGCATGTGGCGCGGCATCTGCCGGGTCAGGAATTCACGGTGCGCCCGTTTTCCCTGTGGGCGCTGGACGCCTTGCCCGAGATCCTGTCCAGCATGGGAACCGTCGCCATCAACAAGGGCGGTCATTTCGGGTCCATGCTGCTGCTGGCCTGGCTGGGGGCAAGATCCCTGTGGCGGGGGCAGGGGGGCGTCGGGCGTCTGCTGACGGTGGCGACCGTGGTGGCATTGGGGTATCAGGCGTTCCTGCTGTTTTCCTACGTCGCCGCCTTCGACCGGGTCGAGGCGGTGGCCGCCGCCTCCTATTGGCGATACAATCAGCATGTCGGGGCGCTGGTGACCTTGGCTCTGGTGGCCTGGGCGGCGGCGTTGCGGCCGGTGAGCCTGCCGCCGCGCGTCGGGACGGGGGCGGCGGTGCTGGCTTTCTGCCTGCCGCTGCTGCTGACGCCGCTGATCCGTTTCGACCGCGAGCGTCCCAAGCCGCATCTGCGTCAGGTGGCGCAGCAGACCGCGCCGTTGCTGGCCGCGGGCGACGTCCTGGCGGTGGTCGAGCCCGGCGATGCCGGGTTCACGTGGCTGGCGGTGCGCTGGCCGCTGCGGGTGGCCGGGGCCAGGGTCGACGGGCTGTTCAACCTGGCCGATGCCGGGGCCGGAACGATCGCCGCCCGTCTGGCCGGGGCCAGCCATGTGCTGGTGCGCCGTCCCACCCCCGCCGTCGCCGCCGTCCTGGGGGTGGATGTGCCGGCCGGGACGACGCTGCTGTTGCGGCGGGAGGCCGGGGGATGGACCATCCTGCACCGTTGGGAAGAGGACAGGACATGATGATCGCCGCCGTTCTGCCCTGCTATCGGGTCGCCCGCCACATCGAGGCGGTTCTGCGGGCCATTCCGCCCGCGTTTTCGCGGATCGTGGTGGTCGACGACGCCTGCCCCGAGGGCTCGGGGGACGTCGCCGCCGCGGTGGACGACCCGCGCATCACCGTGATCCGCCGTCCGGTCAACGGCGGCGTCGGCGCGGCGATGGCCGACGGCTACCGCGCCGCCCTGGCGCTGGGCGCCGACATCTGCGTCAAGATCGACGGCGACGGCCAGATGGACCCCGCCGACGCCGTCCGCCTGACCGATCCGCTGGCGCAAGGTGCCGCCGACTACGCCAAGGGCAACAGGTTCCGTGATTTCCGGGCGCTGGCGGCGATGCCGCCGGTGCGGCTGTTCGGCAATTCCCTGCTGTCCTTCCTGGTCAAGGCGGCGTCGGGCTATTGGACAATCATGGACCCGACCAACGGGTTCACCGCCATCCATCGCCGGGTGCTGGAGCAGATCGACCTGGATCGTCTGGATCGCGGCTATTTCTTCGAATGCGACCTGCTGAGCCGCCTTTATCTGGTCGATGCGGTGGTGCTGGACGTCGCCTTGCCGGCCCGCTACGGCGACGAGACCAGTTCGCTGTCGGTCGCCCGCGCCGCCGGCCAGTTTCCCGCCAAGCTGGCCCGCGCCTTCCTGCGCCGGCTGGTGCTGCGCTATTTCATCCAGGATTTCAACATGGCCTCGGTCTATCTGCTGCTGGCCGTGCCCATGCTGGGATTCGGCCTGGTGGCCGGATCGTGGGAATGGCTGCGTTCGGTGGAAAGCGGGCAGGTCCGCTCGGCCGGCACGGTGATGCTGGTGGCGATGCCGGTGATCCTGGGTCTGCAACTTCTTTTGCAGGCGGTGGCGGTGGATATCGCGGCGGTTCCGAAACGAAAATCTTAAGATTCGATGAATCCGGCCTGCCGCCGGCTGGTTCCCGCCGTGACCAGCGCCAGGACGTCCAGGAATCTTTTGGCCTGATACTCGCGGGAGTGGTTTGGCGCCGCCGCAAGACTGGCGCAAGACAAGGATTTCAGCAGGCCGGCATCTGCAGACAGCCTGGATGCCGCATCCGCAAGTTGTTGCGGCCGGGCGGCGGGGACCCACAGGCCGGCGCCGTCTTCGGCGATGATCCGGCTGGCTTCACCTGCAGGTGCAGCCAGGATGATGGGCAGTCCCATCCCCATCGCCTCGAAAATCTTCGACGGGATCACCTCGGCGAAGGTGGGATCGTCCTTCAGATGGACCAGGGCGGCGTCGCACAGCGACCAGACGCGCGGCATCATCTCTTTCGGCTGCATGCCCTGGAACACCACGTTGGGCAGGGCGCGCCGGACCGTCTCGTCCATCAGCATCTGGCGCTCGGCCCCGGCGCCGACGAACAGAAAGCGGATGCGGTCGTCGGTTCTCAGGCGTTCGGCGGCATCCAGCACGTTGATCAGGCCGTGCGCCATGCCGTGGGTGCCGACATAGCCCAGCACGAACTTGCCGGTCAGTCCCCATTGCGCCGCCAGGTCGGCGTCACGCGGGCGGGGGGCATAGCGCGGCAGGTCGACGCCGTTGATGACCACGGCGATCTTTTCCGGCGGAATGGCCCGCCGCACCAGATCGGCCTTGAAGGCCCGGGTCAGGGCGACGATTGCCGCCGACCGGCGGTACAGGAACAGTTCCAGCTTTTCCAGGGCGCGGATCACCGGACTTTCGCGCATGGCGCCGACGGCGGTGATCGAGCGCGGCCACAGGTCGCCCAGCTCGAAGACGAAGGGGACGCGGCGGACCGCGCCCAGGGCCCAGCCGCCGACGGCGGCGAAGAATTGCGGGCTGGTGGCGACGACGACGTCGGGACGGGATTCGAACAATCCGGCGCCGAAGGCGGTGATCATGAAGCTGACGAAGTCGGCGGTCCGCTTGGCGAAGCCTTCGTTGGCGCTGATATAGGTCTTCACCCGCACCACCCGGATGCCGTCCATGTCCTGGACCTGCCGCCAGGGGTTTTCCCAGCCGGGATAAAGCCGGCCCTGGGGAAAGTTCGGCGCGCAGGTCAGCACCGTGACCCGATGGCCAGCCTTTGCCCAATAAAGGGCCCGTTCATAGACGCGGGTGGCGGCGGCGTTGGTCTCGGGCGGGAAATTCTCGGTCAGGAACAAGATGTTCATGGGGTTTCGTCCTTCCCGGCGGTCATCGTGGCGCACAGGGCGGCACACAGCCACAGGGCGCACAACCACCAGCTTTGCCAGATGCCGTAGCTGACATTGGCCACCACCAGGGCGGCGGCCAGGGCGGCCAGGGCCGCCGGCTGCTGCCGGTCCAGCCGTGCCGCCCGGCCGGCGACCCACCACACCAGGGCGATGGCGGCGGACAGTCCCACCAGCCCCAGTTCCAGCCACCATTGCAGGATGGCGTTGTGGGGATGCAGCGGCAGCCTTACCCCGGTCAGGCTGCCGCGGTCGATGCCGGCGTCGTCGATCCATTGCGTGTCCAGCCGGTCTTCCGCGCCGGGGACCGAGCGCGATGCCTCCATCCCCCAGCCCAGCAGCGGCTTCTCGACGGCGCGGGAGGCGGTGAACTGCCAGATGCTCAGGCGGTGGTGGGCCGAGATCGGCAGGGCCGGCAAGGTGACGAAGGAAGCGGGCGGTGTCGGCAGATGCGGGGCGCCGGCCATCAGGGCCACGGCGGCGGCGGCGACGGCGGCGGTGACCAGTTGCGCGGCGCGGCGCGGGGACGACAGGGCCACGGCGAAGATCGCCGCTCCGGCGGCCAGGGCCAGCTTGGCCGCCAGACTGTCGCCGGTCAGCAGGATGGCGACGATGATTGCGGCGGCGGCGGCGGCGGTGCGGCGGCGGCCCTGCGACAGCAGCAGACCGGCCAGCGGCCACAGCGTCAGGGCCAGGATGGTGGCGCCGCGATTGAATTGCGACTTGGCCCCCCTGGGCAGGGGGGTGCGGCCCCGGACTTCGAACAACTGGCCCGACAGGCGGTTGTCGGTCAGGGATTCGACCCCCAGCAAGGCGGCCGCCAGCAGCGACCCCAGCAGCAATCCGGCGGTGACGGCCCGGCGCTCCGCGGCGGACAGGGTCGCGGCGGCGGCCATCAGCGCCGTCCCCAGGGCGGCAAGCAGGGCCAGCCGCCCGGCCGAGGCCAGGGCCAGTCCCGGTTCGGCGGCCCATGCTGCCGACAGGGCGGCCCACAGGGCGATCAGCAGCGGGAAGGCGGCGACCGTCCAGGGGACGGTCAGGCCGTGCCGCCGGTTCCACAGCCGGACCAGGGCCAGGGCGCCGGTGGTGGCGGCCAGGGCGGCCAGCCCGTTGGCGCCGAGAACCGCCAGCGGTGCCAGCGTGAAGGCGGCCAGGAACAGGGCAAGGGTCGGCAGCGGGATGGAAAGCATGGCAGGCGGACCATAACAGCGGCCCATGCGGTTGCCAACCCGCGGCGCATGGCCTAGAAACACGGATCATGTGCGGCATCGCGGGTCTTCTTCATCCCCCAGGGACCGGCACGGTCGAGCCGGAATTGCTGGACGGCATGGCCCGGGCCATCGCCCATCGCGGCCCCGACGGCTGCGGCCTTTGGCTGGCGCCGGACCGCCGTGTCGGGCTGGCCCATCGGCGGCTGTCCATCCTGGACCTGTCGGACCACGCCGCCCAGCCCATGAGCAACGAGACCGGCACCGTCCAGGTCGCGTTCAACGGCGAGATCTACAACCATGCCCGGCTGCGCCCGCAACTGGAGGCGGCCGGCCATCGCTTCCGCACCGACCATTCCGACACCGAGATCCTGGTGCACGGCTACGAGGAATGGGGCATCGACGGATTGCTGGAGCGGCTGGACGGCATGTTCGCCTTCGCCCTGTGGGATGACGGCCGTTCGATGCTGCATCTGGCGCGCGACCGGGTCGGCATCAAGCCGCTTTATTTCGCCCGCATCGGCGGCGCCCTGGCCTTCGCGTCCGAGATCAAGGCGCTGCTGGCCCATCCGCGTCTGGTCCGCGACGTCTGCGCGCCGGCCCTGTGGCACACCTTGTCCTTTCTGACGCCGCCGGCCCCGCTGACCCTGTTCGAGGGAATCTTCAAGCTGCCGGCCGGCCACCGGCTGGAAGTCTCCGCGGCCGGGCGCCTGACCGCCTTGCGCTGGTGGCGGGCCGGGCCGGGCCGGGGCGAGCCCGTCGCCCATCTGTCCGCGGCGGCCCGGCGCGATCACTACGTCCAGGGCATCCGCGCCCGGCTGGAGGCGGCGGTGACCTCGCATCTGGCCGCCGACGTGCCGGTGGGGGCCTTCCTGTCGGGGGGCGTCGATTCCTCGACCCTGGTCGCCCTGATGAGCCGGCTGGCCGGCGGGCGGGTCAACACCTTCACCGTCGGCTTCAGCGACCACACCCACCTGAACGAACTGGATTGGGCGCAGCGGGTGGCGCGGGAATTTTCCACCGAGCACCATATCGTCACCCTGGGCGAGCCCGAGATGGACGCCTATCTCGACGACCTGATCCACAGCCAGGACGAACCCATTGCCGACTGGGTCTGCATCCCCTTGCATTTCGTGTCCGAGATCGTGCGCAAGGTCGGGGTCAAGGTGGTGATGGTCGGCGAAGGCGCCGACGAGCTGTTCTGCGGCTATTCCAGCTGGATGAGCTGGCTGGGGCTGCATGCGAGGGCCTGGGGGCCGTGGCGGCGCTGGCTGCCCCGGCCGGCGCGGGCCCTGGCCGCCGGGCTGGCAGGGCCGCTGGCCTGGGCGCGTCCGGACCTGGCGTCGCGGCTGGACATTCTGGACCGGGCCGCCCGGCCCGACGGCGAACTGTTCTGGACCGGCGCGGTGTCGCTGTGGGAAAGCCAGAAGAACGCCCTGGTGCCCGACAACGCCGCCTTCGCCGGTTCGCCCGCCGCCGCCGAACTGGTGGATGCCGGCCTGCTGCCGCCGTCCTGGCTGCAGCCGGACAGCGCCCGCGTGCCCGGCCATGTCCTGGCCGCCTTCGACGGCGCCTTTCCCGGGTGCGACCAGCTGACCCGCATGGCCCACATGGAACTGAACCTGCGCCTGCCGGAACTGCTGCTGATGCGCGTCGACAAGATCAGCATGGCCAGCTCCATCGAGGCCCGGGTGCCGTTCCTCGATCATCATCTGGTGGATTTCGCCCTGGACATCCCCCAGGCCGACAAGATCGCCGGCGGGGCCAAAAGCCTGCTGAAGCAGGCGGTGCGGGGGCTGATCCCCGATGCGGTGATCGACCGTCCGAAGATGGGGTTCGGGGCGCCGATGGCGCAATGGCTGCGCGGCGATTTCGGACGGCGGGCGCGGGCCGAGATCCTGTCTTCGTCCCTGCTGGACCGTTTCGGCTTCTCGCGCAAGGCGGTGGCGGCGATGATCGACGACCATGCCGCCGGCCGCCGCGACGCCTCGCTGCCCATCTGGGTGCTGTGGAACATCGCCGCCTGGAACCGCCGCTGGATCGGCGAGGCCCCCAAGGCCCGCGGCGGCTGTTGCGGATAGGCGCCGCCGAACTTTTCCGGCGTCCGACTTTCGGTTATGTTGCGGCGCATGAGCAAAGGCCCCCTTTTCGTCTATCGCGAACGGTTGAATGCAGGCGGGCTGCGCCCCGACCCGGCGCAGGAACTGGCTATCGAGAAGCTGCAAAGCCTGCACAACGCCCTGTCGCGCTATCGCCCGTCGCAGGGCGAGACCGGCTGGCTGGCCCGCTTCGGGCTGAAAGGCAAGCCGGTCCGCCAGGGGCTGGACTGGACGCCGGGCGATGCGGTGGGCACCGCGCCGCGGCAGGGACTGTACATCTTCGGCGAGGTCGGGCGCGGCAAGTCGATGATGATGGACCTGTTCTTCGAGGCGGCCGACATCCCCGCCAAGAAGCGGGTGCATTTTCACGAATTCATGCGCGACATCCATGTCGAGATCCATCGCTGGCGCCAGGCCGGGCACCGCAAGGAAGCCGACCCCATCCCCAAGCTGGCCCGCACCATCGCCGCCGAGGCGTGGCTGCTGTGCCTGGATGAATTGCAGGTCACCGACATCGCCGACGCCATGATCGTCGGCCGTCTGTTCCAGTGCCTGATGGATGACGGCGTGGTGGTGGTCATCACCTCGAACCGGCCGCCCAAGGACCTGTACAAGGACGGGCTGCAGCGCGACCGCTTCCTGCCCTTCATCGGCCTGATCGAACAGCGGCTGGATTTGCTGGAACTCAATTCCGAGCGCGATTACCGGCTGGGCCGCAAGCGCGGATTGCAGGTCTACCACGCCCCGCTGGGCGAGGAATCCGAGATGGCCCTGGAACTGGCCTTCGCCCGTCTGACCGAAGGGGCCGTGCCGATGCCGCACGGCATCGAGGTCAACGGCCGGCAGGTCCGCGTGCCCCTGGCCGCCGTCGGCGTCGCCCGCTTTTCCTTCGCCCAGCTGTGCGGCACCGCCCTGGGGGCGTCGGATTATCTGGAACTGGCCCGGCGCTACCACACCCTGGTCCTGTCGGACATTCCGCTGCTGTCGCCCGACAACAAGGACCAGGCGCGGCGCTTCGTCACCCTGGTCGACGCCCTGTACGAACACAAGGTGACGCTGATCTGTTCGGCCGAGGCCCCGCCCGAAACGCTGTACCCCACCGGCATCGGCGCCTTCGAGTTCCAGCGCACGGTGTCGCGGCTGATGGAGATGCAGGCAGAGGATTACATCCTGCGCCAGCATCTGGACCAGTCCGCGCCCGAGCGGAAACCGGCCTAGTCATACGAAGCC
>CAJANN010000235.1 GCA_903941095.1 uncultured Rhodospirillaceae bacterium
AAAAGGCTTCGTTGTTGGCGGCGGCCCCCAGGACCTCCAGTTCCTCGATCTCGTTCTCGATGTCTTCCTGGAACAGGGACGGCAGGACGAGTGCTGCGGCGCCCAGGTCTTCCAGTCTGCGGATATTGCCCAGGTCAAGGGTCAGCGGCGATGCCGAGACCACCAGCGGATTCTTGAGCTGCAGCCCCAGATATCGGGTCGAGAGATCCATGTCCCATTGTCCTTTCGCGGATGACGACGCAAAGCGGACTGGCAGGCTACCGTTCGGGCGGGATACAAGCAAGGCGCGGTTGCGCCGCTGCCGGGCAGCTTGCGGCATTTACTTATATAACCTCAATATAGCGTTCAATCCAAGGTTACCATCCCTGCCGATTGGCAGGGGAGCAGGTCAATATCCGCATGTTCCACAGGTATTTTTTGTCCTACCATTAGGCTAGACATCTTCTCAGCAACCGCATCCGCTGCCGCCTTCGGGCCGCAAAAGAAAGAGCGTCCCGTATGACATCGACCGCATTCCGTTTCGCCGTCATCAGCTTTATCTTAATGGCGGCCGGATTCGTCGGCACCTTGTGGTCGGCTCATCAGGTCGGACAGACCGCGGTGATCGAATCGACGATGGCCGCCAACCATACCCTGACCCAAAGCTTCTCGAACGAGGTGTGGGGGCAGGTGCAGCCGCTGTTGCCGCCGGCCGAGTTGCGGACCGCGGAACAGTTGCGGTCATGGCGCTTCCTGGCGACGATCGATCAGCGGGTGAAGGCGTTCGCCCGGGGAACCGACATCCACAAGGTCAAGATCTACAATCTTGACGGACTGACCGTCTATTCGTCCGAGGTCGGACAGATCGGTGAGGACAAGAGCCGCAATCCGGGGCTGCTGGCCGCCCGGTCCGGGCAGGTGTCGGGAGAGCTGACCCATCGCGGCAAGTTCTCGGCCTTCGACGGCGAGATCACCGACCGCGATCTGGTGTCCAGCTATGTGCCCCTGACCAGCGGTGACGGCGTCGTCCAGGCCGTCGTCGAAATCTATACGGACCGGACCGCGGCGATCCACAGTGCCCAGCGGGCGTTGTGGCAATTGGCCCTGTGGCTGTCCGGCATCGTCCTGGTGGTTTACGCCCTGCTGGTGGGCATGGTCGTCCGGGCAGAGCGGGAACGGTCGAAAAGCCTGGGGATGCTGGCCGAAAAGGGCCGCCAGATGGCGGTGCTGGCCGAAGAGAACGACAAGGCGCGGCAGGCGGCCGAAGCCGCCGATCGGGCCAAGTCGCAATTCCTGGCGACCATGAGCCACGAAATCCGCACTCCGATGAACGGCATCATCGGCATGACCGACCTGCTGCTGGACGGCGGACTGGCCGACGATGAACGGCGCAAGGCGGAGACCATCAAGCTGTCTGCCGAGGCGTTGCTGACCATCATCAACGATATCCTGGATTATTCGAAAATCGAGGCCGGGCATCTGGATCTGGAATCGACCCCGTTCCGGCTGCGCGATCTGATCGAGGGCAGCATCGACATCGTGGCCCCCAGGCTGAAAAGCGGCGACGTCGACATATTGTACCGCATGCTGCCCGGCGCCGACGGGACGTTCCTGGGCGATCCGGTCAGGGTCCGGCAGATCCTGCTCAACCTTCTGGGCAACGCGGTCAAGTTCACCGAGTTCGGATCGGTCCTGGTCGAGGCCGGGGTGCCGGACGGTCAACTGGAGATCCGCGTCTGCGACACCGGAATCGGCGTGCCGGACGAGGTGCGGGCGCGCCTGTTCCGGAAATTCGTCCAGGCGGATTCTTCCACCTCGCGGCGGTTCGGCGGGACCGGGCTTGGTCTGGCCATCAGCCGGCAACTGGCCGAGTTGATGGGGGGCGAGATCGGTTTTTCAAGCGAGGACGGCAAGGGCAGCGTTTTCTGGTTCCGGCTGCCGCTGGCCGTGGTCGAGCCCGACCGGATGGATCTTGGTGCAACCCTTGCCGGATTGCGGGTGCTGGTGGTCGACGATTCGGTGAAGGCCGTCCATATCCTGGCCGAGCAGGTGATGGCCCTGGGGGGCGAAGCGGAAACCACGCCATCGGCGTTCGGAGCGATGGAATGCCTGCGGAGCGGGGTGCAGACCGGGCGTCCGTTCAATGCCATCGTGGCCGACCAGTCGCTGCCCGCCGTCAGCGGTGCCGATCTGATGGCGATGGTCGCCGCCGATTCCCAGTTTTCCATTCCGATCCGGGTGCTGGCCATCGCTTCCTATGATCCGCAGACGCGGGGGGCGGGGAAGAACTTGCAAGGCGTCGCCATTCTGGAAAAGCCGTTCCACCTGCGCCAGCTGATCCGGGTTCTGACCGATGCCCCGAAAGATGCGGCGCCGGCCGGTGTCCGGGAACCGTCGTCATCATCGATGGGCGCCTTGCGCATCCTGCTGGTCGAGGACAACGAGGTGAACCAGCAGGTCGCCGTCGGCTTGCTGAACAAGCTGGGGCATGCCGTCGACGTGGCGTCGGACGCCGGAGACGGCGTGGCGATGGCCCGTCGCGGCGGTTACGACCTTGTGTTCATGGATGTCCAGCTGCCCGACATGGACGGCTACGAGGCGACCGGCCTGATCCGTTCGTTTCCCGACCCGACGGGCCGGGTGCCGGTGATCGCCATGACCGCCAATGCGATGGAAGGCGACCGCGAACGCTGTCTTGCGGCGGGAATGGACGATTTCCTGCCCAAGCCGGTCCGGCGGGTGGATCTGGCTGCGATGCTGGAGCGGTGGGGGCGTCGTCGTCCGTGACGCGACGCAGGGTGATCGCCAAATGCGATCACCCTGGACGCGACGCCCCTTGGCGTGACCGGGGTCAGAGCTTCTTCGACAGGGTGAAGGCGCCGCGCAGGTCGCCCGGCTTGAAACCCACGGCCTGATCGGTGGGATAAAGCTTTTCCAGACGCGCCTTGACCTCGGGCTTGAGGTCGGCACCGTGGCAGACCAGGCACAGCTCGCCGGTGGGGATGGCCTTCATGAAACGGAAGCTGCCGTCCACCGTCGCCGCGGCGACCAGGGTGTCGGGGCTTTCCCCGGCGGCGCGGCGGGCTTCGAAATCGGCCAGAACCTTCCGTTCCCAGGCATCCGGCCCGTTGGACGGGTTGCGCAGCTTCAGGCTGGTGCGCCCGACCTGCCAGCCCGATTTGTCGGCATGGGATTTGGCGATGGCCGGAGCCTTCTCGTTGCACACGGCGATGGCTTCGACGGGACCGCCGGCCTGGATGCCCTTTTCCAGTTCGGTCTTCATGGCCCCGGCGAATTCCTTGATGATGCCGGCGGCCTCTTGCTTCAGGGCCGCTTCGTCGGCCATCGCCGGAGCCGCCATCGCCATGATGACCGTCGCTGCAACAAGCACATTCTTCATGATCGTCTCCCTGATCTGCCGGTTTTCCACCAGCGTAATGTCCTGTCTGCAAAGGGCGGTAGTATCCCAGGACGACGCGGCCAGGATCATCGCTGCCAATGAGGCATGCTTCCGAGGAGATGAGTGACTTTCGCGTCTTAGGAAAAACAGCTACTATCTTTGGTATGTTATCGCGAGGGAGGCTGGGCCGTGCAGAAGACGCTGATTCTGATAGCCGACGACAACCCCCTGGTTACGCAGCTTGTTTCGCACCGGCTGGGGAGCCGGGGGTTCGAGGTGGTTACGGTCGGAGACGGCATTCAGGCCGTGGCCGCGGCACGGAGCCTGAAGCCCAGTCTTCTGGTGCTGGACGGCATGATGCCGGGTCTG
Organism: uncultured Rhodospirillaceae bacterium; assembly: GCA_903941095.1. Lineage (GTDB taxonomy): Bacteria > Pseudomonadota > Alphaproteobacteria > Rhodospirillales > Magnetospirillaceae > Magnetospirillum. The sequence continues at coordinate 3,749 of CAJANN010000235.1, forward strand.
GACGGGTTCGCCGTCATCAAGACCCTGAAGGAAGATCCCGAGACCGCCGAAATTCCCATCCTGATGCTCAGCTCGCTGAAGGGCGAGAAGGACATCGTCGGTGCGCTGACCGCGGGGGCTGCCGACTATCTGGTCAAGCCCTTCATCCCCGAGGAACTGATTTTGCGCGTCAAGCGGCTGCTGGGCACCGTCGCAGCATGATGCGGGCCGCGGTGTGTCTGGCCATCGGTGTCTTGATGCTGCCTTGCGTGGCGTTCGGGGCGACGCGGGATGAATTGTTGGGCGATGCGGCTGATCTTGGGCGGCAGGGACGTTACGCCGAAGGTCTGGACATGGTCCGGGAAATGGTCGCGGCCGACCCGCGTGATGTTGAGGCGCGCATGCTTGAGGCGCGCCTTCTGGCCTGGGCCGGCCGCAACGGTGAGGCGGAGACGGCCATTGCCGCCATATTGGCCGCACAGCCGGGCAATTCGGATGCCTTGGCCCTGGCCGGGGCCATTGCGTGGTACCGGGGTGATGTCGCCGCGGCCCGGGCGCGGTACGAGGCGGCGGTGGCGATCTCGCCGTCCGATCAGGAAGCGCAGCTTGGGCTGGCCCGGGCTGTGGCCGCCTTGTCCGCCGGGCAGGAATGGGCCTGGCGCGTGGATATGGGCGTTGATTTCACCCGGTCCGGCGGGGGCAGCCAGAAAGACTGGCAAGAGGGGTTCATGCGGGTCGGCCGCAAGCTTTCCGCCGCGACCCAGGTGCATCTGTTCGCCCAGCATTCGCATCGCTTCGGCGAGGTGGACAGATTCCTGGAAATCGGCGCCGAGCACAGCGTCGCCCCCTGGCTGCGGGGATCTGTCGCCATCGGAGGCACGGTTGCCGCCGATTTCCTGCCGCGTCGCCGGATCGATGCGGGCGGTGCGGTGCGGGTGGCCGCCGACCCTGGGCTGCTGACGGCGACATGGCTGACCGTGGACGCGCGCCACGCCGACTACCGAAGCGGCACCGTGGCCCATGTGGCGCCGGGGGTGCAGCAATATCTTTTCGATGGGCGGGTCTGGGTTACCGGGCGCTTCCTGATGATGAAGAACGAGTTCGACAAGCATCCGACCGGCTGGGAAATGCGTGTCGACTGGCAGGCGTGGGACAAGGTCCGGCTGTTCGCTGGGTATGCGGATGTGCCCGAGACGACCGACAATGTCACCCTGCCTTCGACCAGCCGTCTGATCGGCGCCGTCTTCGGGATTGCCGACGACATGGACATCACCCTTTCGGCAAGCCGCCAAGACCCCAAGCGGGAGACCATCGGTGCCGCGCTGTCCGTGAGGTTCTGATGGACGGGAAGGCGGTTCTCTGGCTGCTCTGTGCCGGCCTGGCCGGTGCGGCCACGCTGATGATGCTGGGACTTGTCGCCCGGCGCTACTTTCTCGACCGCCGGGCGATACGGCAGGGGCGGCGTCGGCAGGAACTGGTCGAGCGGGTCATCGTCGCCATCGACCCTTTGTCCGGCGACGAAAAAGCGCCGCTGGTCGGCGACGATGCCGGGCGCCGTCTGCTGGCGCAGATCGGCTGCGATTTCATGGATCTGGTTCGGGGGGAAGATCGCCGCAAATTGCAGGATCTGCTGGAATTCAACGGTGTCGTTGAGATGGCGCTGGTGGAATTGGCCACAGGCCCGGTCCGGCGGCGCGAGGCGGCGACCGCGGTGCTGGCCCCGTTCACGCGCCAGGAGTGCCGGGCGGCGCTGTTGACTTCACTGGAGCACGATCCTGATCCGTCGGTGCGGATGTCGGCGGCCTTCGCCCTGGTGGAGTGGGGGGGGATGCCCTCCATGTCGCGGCTGGTGGCGGCCTTGCGGATGTCCGAGGACAAGCGGTCGTTGCGGCTGTTGGCGCTGTTCTGCCATATCGCCGAGTTGAACCCGGCCGAGCTTCTGGATCTTGCCGCATCGGGGACGGGGCCGAACGTGCTGATTCTGGCGCTTCATGCCCTGGCGCGGGCCGGTGTGCTGGAAGCCCTGCCCCTGCTGCTGGAGGCGACTTCGCATGCGGCGGCGGATGTCCGGGCCGAGGCGTACCGATCCCTGGCCCGATTGGGGCATCCCGCGGCGGAAGGCGTTCTGGCGGCCGGGCTGGACGATCCGGAATGGCCGGTCCGCGTCCAGGCGGCCATGTGTGCCGGGCGGATCGGCCTGGTGGCGTTCACCGGCACGCTCGTGGGCCTGCTGGATGATGGGGAATGGTGGGTGCGCTATCGGGCGGCCGAGGCGCTTGGGCAGATGGGGGGGCAGGGGTTGCAGGCCCTGAACAGCGTGGCCGGGCAGGAAAACGCGGCGGGCAGGATCGCCCAACTGGTGCTTTCCGAGCGGGAGGAAGCCGCATGACCGAGATGATCCTGCCTTTTCTGCTGTCGCTCGTCGAGCCCGTGGCCTGGTTCATCATCGGCACCGGACTGGCGCAGAACGGCGTCTATTTCCTGCAGCTCTGGCTTGCCTATCGCTATCTGGGCCGCCGCGGCTATGACGAAGCGGGCAACACGCTGTGGCGGCAATATGCGGATGTCACCCCGCCCATCGCCCTGCTGGTGCCGGCCTTCAACGAGGAAGAAACCATCGTCGAAAGCGTGCGGTCGCTGCTGGCCCTGCGCTATGCCAGCTTCGAGGTCATCGTCGTCAACGACGGATCGGGCGACGGGACGCTGGATGCCCTGGTTCGCGGGTTCGACCTGGCGCCGGTGCGGCGGTCCTGGGACGATGCCCTGCCGCACAAGCCGATCCGGGGGATCTATCGCAATCCGGCCTTTCCCAGCCTGCTGGTCGTCGACAAGGACAATGGCGGCAAGGCCGATGCCCTGAATGCCGGGATAAACCTGTCCCGGATGCCGCTGTTTTGTGCCGTGGACGCCGATTCTGTACTGGAGCCCGACGCGTTGCTGCGCTGCGTCGAACCCTTCGTCGACGATCCCGACGAAACGGTGGCCGTCGGCGGCACCATCCGTCTGGCCAACGGCTGTGTCGTGAAGGACGGGTGCGTGGTGTCGGTGGGATTGCCGAAACGGATATTGCCGTTGCTTCAGACAATGGAATATCTGCGGGCGTTCCTGATGGGGCGGCTGGCCTGGAGCGAGTTGAAGGCCGTCACCCTGATCTCGGGGGCATTCGGGGTGTTCCGGCGCAATCTGGCCGTCGAGGCCGGCGGCTACAGCCACGACACCGTTGGCGAAGACATCGAGATCATCGTCAAGATTCATCGCCTCATGGTGTCCCGCGGGAAACCGTACCGCATCCAGTTCGTGCCGGAGCCGGTATGCTGGACCGAGGCTCCGTCCAGCCTGTCGGTGCTGCGGCGGCAGCGGATCCGCTGGCAGCGGGGCGCGCTGGAAACCTTCTTCCGCCATCGTTCGATGCTGTTCAATCCGCGCTATGGCCGCATCGGCACGCTGGGCTTCGGACATATGCTGCTGGTCGATGTCCTGGGGCCGCCCGTCGAAGTGCTGGGCTACCTGTTCTTTCCGCTGCTCTGGTGGCTGGACATGCTGGACACGGACTATCTCGTCATCTTCGCGGCGCTGGCCTGCGTTTTCGGGATCTTCATCAGTGTCGGGTCCCTGATTCTGGAAGAACTGGAACTCAGGCGTTTCCCGCGCGCACGGGATCTGCTGGTCCTGACCGGCATCGCGATCGTCGAGAATCTTGGTTATCGCCAGCTGAACAATATCTGGCGGATCGAAGGCTGGTGGCAGTTCCTGCGGGGAACCAAGGGGAATTGGGGGGCCATGACGCGGGTGGGCTTCACCCGGGGATGAGCGAACAAGGCAAGGCCGGTCCGGCCACGGGCGGCAACCGGACCATGCGGTGGGACAGGAGGGCAGGAAGTCATGGCGGGCGACCCCATTTTGGAAGTCATCACGGCGCGGCAATTGGAAGAACTGCGCGATTCCGGCTACACGGTCATTCGTACAGATGTATTGACCAACTTGAAGGAGAAATTTATGGCTCTATATGAAGGTGTTACAAAAATTGAGAAGATAGCAAAAGATACGAAATCAAGGGTCGAGTAATCGTGTTTGTTCATTAAATGATGTTTGCGTGATTAAAATGTGGTGGTAGCAGGGTGCCGTTAGAAATTGGGGGTGTGCTATGTTATCACGTATATTGTATGGTGATGCAAAGTTCTGGAGTGGCGATGAATATGAGCAATTCAGATATAGATTTGCATGTGTTCTGATCATATTCACTATTATAGTAACAATATTATTCCTTGTTGCTGCTTATAGTGAAAATGCAACATTGCACCCGTATTATCTGCGTTCGGGTGAGGTGAGCTGCATCATCAATATCATTGCACTCTTTGCCCTGCGCAGGCGCCCGGACAGGCTCCGGCCTATCGCGGCAATATGTATCAGCGTGTCATTCTATTGCATGGGGACGGCATTTTTTTACAATTCTGAAGATGAAATGCGAATAGCATGGTTCGCGTTAAGCATACCATCCGTCTATCTGATCGTCGGAACAGGTGCAGGTCTGTTCATGACGGCGGTTTCAATTGTTTTTATTGTGATGGGCAATGGATATCTGGTCCAGCCATATTCCGCGAATGCCATCATAACCGTCGTTGTTAATATAATGTATATAAGCGCTTTTTTCTGGGCGTCGTCGGCCAAGTCGGTATCGTTCCATCACACTATGCGGGAAGCCCAGAAAAAGGCCGAGGCCGCGCGTGAAGAGGCGGTACTGGCGCTGCGGCAGGTCGCCATGCTGCTGGACAATTCGGGGCAGGGATTCCTGTTCTTCGGGCCGGACATGATGGTTTCGGGGCGGTATAGCCGCGCCTGCGTGTCGATTCTGGGCAGAGAGCCGGCCGGCCGGAACGTCGCCGAGCTGCTGTTTCCCGGAAACGACGACATGGGCGGCCTGATGTCCCGGAGCGTCGCCGGGGCGTGCGCCGCCGCCGCGCAAGGCGACGTCATCCGGGCCGAGGTCTTTCTGTCCCTCATCCCCAAGGACATCGACGTGGACGGCAAGTCGCTGGAGGCGCAATACATCGCCGTGGATGGCGGCGTCATGCTTGTGCTCTCGGACGTCAGCGACAGGAAGTCGCTCAACGCCGCCATCGCCAGCGAACAGCGGCGGATGGAAATGATCCTGACCGCCGTTACCGACCGCGACGATTTCTTCTCGGCCATCGATGAATTCCGGGCATTCGTTGCCGAGGGGGCGGCGGCATGGCGGGAGAAGACCGTGCCGGACATCTATCGTGCTGTTCATACCTTCAAGGGGACGTTCAACCAATTCAGTTTCAAGACCTTGCCGGCGGCGCTGCACGACACCGAAGCCCGGCTGCGCGAGGTGATGGACGGCGGTGGGGGGCAGAGTATCGCCGACGTGGCGGATTTGGTGTTCGCCACCGAGTGGGGAGCGATCCTTGACGACGATCTGAGCATCGTCTCCGAGGCCCTGGGCGCGGACTTCATCACCCGCAAGGGTGTCGTTTCGCTGGACCCCGAGCTGGCGGTGCGTTTCGAGCGTTTCGCGGCGAACCATCTGCAGGCCGGCGATCTGTCGCAAGAGGAACGCGGCGTCCTGGTCGAACTATCGAGCATCCGCATGGCTCCGTTGCGCCATGCACTGATGGACTTCAATCGTCTGACCCGGCAGATTTCCCAGCGTCTCGACAAGGAAGTGGCGCCGCTGCAGGTTATTGGCGACGATGTCCGGGTCGATCCCGATCGGTTCGGGCCGTTCATGCGGTCTTTGGGGCATATTTTCCGCAACGCCGTCGATCATGGAATCGAGCATCCCGATGATCGCGAAGATGCGGGCAAGTCGCGGGCCGGCAATATCGTCTGCAAGGTCGCCTACGATTCTCAGGGGCTGACCCTGGTGATTTCCGATGACGGCCGTGGCATCGACGCCGAGGCCTTGCGTCAGCGCGCGGCGCTGCGATTCCCCGGCGAAGGCGCCGAGACCTGGGATCTGGCCGATCTGGTGTTCAAGGACGGGCTGTCCAGTCGGGACGAGGCCAGCGCATGGTCCGGGCGCGGGGTCGGCATGGCCGCCGTCCGGGCCGCTTGCGCGGCTCTTGGCGGAGATGTGGACGTCAGTACCGAGGCCGGGCAGGGAACGACTTTCGTGTTTCGCTTTCCTGCCATGTCGGCAAGAGTGGCGGCTTGAGCATGGCGCCCGCACCTGCCGCAGGGTAGGAGCGGGGAACCGGGCAGAAGATCGAAAGAGACAGGGATATGGCAGGGGTGGACAAGAAACAGCATTCGGCAGGGGAACTCGTCGGCGAGATGACCGCCATCATGCATGTGGTGGCGCGGCGTACCGACATGTTCCTGAGATCGCAGATCGGGCTGACGGTGAACGGCTGCTCCCATCATGCGGATGGGGTGCAGTGCCTCGAACTGAAGGATCTGACGTCCCTGGTGTCGGTGGGGGGCAGTCTCAACATGATCATCGCCTTCAGCTTCGATGCCGGACTGATCGCGCATATCAGCCAGAAATTCACCGACGGCATCGCGGTCGGCGACGATGAGCGCGAGCTTTATCTGAACGATGCGGCAAGCGAGATGATCAATACGATCATCGGCAATTGCACCGCGGAACTGGCCGAAAGAAACGCCGTCATTTCCATGTCGCCGCCGGTCATCATCACCGGGGCGCGCAGCGTGCATCGTGCTCAGGATGCCAAATTCTTCTCGGTCACCATGTCCCTGTCGAAGGGGTCTATGGGGATCTATTTCATCGGTCCCCGGGGTCTGTTCGACGACAACCTGGAAACAATCTTTGCAAGCAATGGGGCGCAAGCATGATCCCGACACCTCTGTCAGTCCTGGTCGTAGACGATTCGATCATCGCTCAGAAAAAAATCTCGGCGCTGCTGGATGAACTTGGGCACACCGTCGTCGGGCTTGCCTCCAACGGCGCCGAAGCGGTCACCAAATACATCCATCTGATGCCGGATCTGGTGACGATGGACATCACCATGCCCGGTACGGACGGCATCGTCGCCACCCAGCGCATCGTGGAAAAGTATCCGTCGGCGCTGATCATCATGGTGTCGTCGCACGGGCAGGAGGGCATGGTCATGGCGGCGCTCGAGGCCGGCGCCAAGGGCTATGTCCTCAAGCCGGTCGAGAAGGACAAGCTGAAGGACATGGTGCAGAAAGTGGTGGACCGCTACGTGTTGCGGAGCTGAGGCTGCGCCATCGCACCCTGCGACAGCATACTATTGCCATAGTTCGAAAGGTTGTATAGCCTTCCCTGGTCAGCTGCCGGGGAGACAATGATATGCGCAGAATGCCCGCTTCCGTTGCCGCCGCCATCGCCGTCACCGCCGCCGTCACCGCCGCCGGGCCGGCGCTGGCGGGTGACGGGACTGCAAAGCCGACCTGGCAGGTGGATGTCGGCGGCGATTCCAGCCATTTCGCCAAGAATACCATCAAGGATTGGCAGGACAGCTATATCCGGCTGGGCCATGCGGTGTCGGACACGACGCAGGTGCACGTCCTGCATTGGAATTCACATCGCTTCGGCGAGGTCGATCGCTATTTCGAAGGCGGAGTGGCGCATATGTTCGCGCCCTGGGCCAGGGGCTACGTGGCGGCGGGGGGAACCTTCGCCGCCGACTTCTCGCCGCAACGGCGGGGGGACCTGGGCGGCGCGGTACGGGTCATGTCCAATGCGGAAGGCGGGGTGCTGGTGGCGACGTGGCTGGGGATCGATGCCCGGCACTCGGCGTATCGTACCGGCAACGTCGATTACATTGCCCCGGGCCTGCAGCAATATTTGTTCGATGGGCGGGCGTGGCTGACGGGGCGCTATTACTTCATGGATGACGAACTGGAAAAGCGTTGGGTCGGCCGGGAAGTGCGCCTTGACTGGCAGGTCCTGGACCGTGCGCGGCTGTGGGGGGCCTACAAGGACCTGCCCGAGACCACCTACAACGTCACCGCCCCGGATGCCAGCCGTCAGGCCGGCGTCGTTCTGGGCGTGACCGACGCAATCGACCTGACCCTGTCCGCCACGCGCGGCTATCCCCGCCGCGAGACGGTGGGCGCCGCCCTGACCGTAAGGTTCTGACGGCGGCCGCCCGCCGACGGATGCCTTGCCGTCAATGCACCGTGCAGACCATGCAGGGGTCGAAGCTGCGCACGACGTGCTGGACGGCGACGGGGTTGCGGTCGCCGGGATCCACCGGGGTACCGGCCAGGGCCTGCTCCAGCGGTCCGGGGCACCCGCCGGCGTCGCGCGGGCTGAAGTTCCAGGTGGTCGGGGCGATGATCCGGTAGTCGCGGATGATGCCGGCCTCGATGGTCAGCCAGTGGCCCAGCGCGCCGCGGGCCGCTTCCACCAGTCCGCTGCCCTGGCCGCGCAGGGGCAGGGGGCTTTCCTCGCAGAAGGGCTCGGCCGGACGGATGGCCCGGACCCAGCCTTCCATCGCCACCACCAGCCGGGCCAGTTCCACCAGCCGCATCACCACCCGGGCCAGCACCGAGCCGCCGTTTGCCGCCAGGGCCGTGGCCAGCGGGTCGCCGGCCACCACCTGGCGGGCCAGGGCGCCGACTTCGGCGACGGCGCCGTTCAGGCGCGGCGCCTTGCACCAGGAAGAGGCGCCGTCCTTGAAGGCGTCGGGCTGGGTCGGCCCGGCCATCCATGCCGAGGTCAGGTCCTCGCCGATGCCGGCCGGATCAAGGGCGGCGGTTCGGCCGTCGACCGTCACCCCCGCCGGCCACAGGCCGAAGCTGCCATAGGACAGGAAGGTGGCGGGGCCACGGCCCAGCCCCGACAGGCCAAGGTCGCGGGCGATGTGCAGGAACAGGCGGAAGTGGCCGCGGTCCGGAGCTTCGGCCCCGGCCCAGGCATCCAGGTCGGCGCGCGAGGCGAGGGCGGCGATGCGCTCCAGCCGGTCGGCGAACAGATGGGTTTCCAAGGCCTCGCGGAATTCGGCCAGGATGGACAGCAGGCGGATGCGCTCGCCGCTGTCGACGCCCTTGGTCACGCCGCCCGGCTGCAGCGCCAGGGAATGCGGCCACTTGCCGGCCAGCAGCCCCATCAGGTGCAGAAAGCGCGCCCGTGCCGGCACCAGAGCGCGGGCGCATTCGCCGTGCCCGGCGGCGAAGCGGCGCTGGGCGGCGGCGAACCACGGCCGCCGGGCATAGGTCTGGTGGGCGAAGTCAGGCATGAAGAACAGCACGAAGTGGGTCAGGTGGTCGGCGGCGTTCTCGGCGGCCAGGATCAGGTCGGCGGCCAGCCGGCCGTTGGGGGGCGGCGCGGCGCCGGCGATCGCGGCCAGGGCCCGGGCGGCGGCGGTGGATTGCGACACCGAGCAGATGCCGCAGATGCGCGGGGCGATGACCAGGCAATCCTCGGGCGGGCGGCCGCCCAGAATCTGTTCGAAGCCGCGATACAGCGGCGCGGTGACGCGGGCCTCGCGCACCATGCCGTCGGCGATGTCCAGGGTGACTTCCAGGTCCCCCTCGACACGGTTGAAGGGACCGACGATCAGGCGGCGGGCGGTCATGGCGATCTCGGCGGCCGGTGAATCGGCGGGACGATGACGTGGTCGGCGTGGGCATTGGTGCGCACCCGCTGCGGCGTCGCCGATTTCGACAGGGCGGCCAGGGCGACGAACCAGGCCTTGGGCATATCCACCGGCAGGCCCACCGGGATGCCGGCGATCTTGGCGGTTTCCAGGAAGGGGGCGCCGCAATCCTGGAATCCCGGCGTCGTGCAGTTGATGCAGGCATAGCCGGCATCGGTGCACGACCCATAGCCGTTCCAGCGCCGCAGGTTGCAGTCCCCCGGCGCCTGGGTGGCCTTGCAGCCGAGATTTTCCATCAGGCAGCCGCGATCCGAGGCTCGGGCCGCCGAGGCCTTGAACTCGTAGAACTCATTGCGGCTGCAGCCGTGGTGGGCCAGATGGTCGGCGAAGGCCCGCGGCCGCCCCAGGCCGTCCAGGGCACAGGTGCCCGACAGCGCCAGTTCGGCCAGGGTTTCCACCAGCCAGCCGGGATGCGGCGCGCAGCCGGCGACATTGATGACCGGCAGGCCGCCCCGGGCGACGAACGAGCGCGGCAGCAGGCCGGCCCCGTCGAAGCCCAGGAACTGCAGGCCGGTGGCGTCGGTGGGGTTGGCTCCGGCCATCGGGATGCCGCCATAGGCGGCGCACGACCCCACCGCCACCACATGGCGGGCCTGGGCGGCGATGGCGGCAATCCATGCGGCCGTCGACTGGCCGGTGCCGGCCATCATCTGGAAGCGGCCGGTGCCGTTGGGGCCGGTCATCACCGCGCCTTCGACGCACAGCGCGTCGACGGCGATCCGGCCGGCGGCGGCATCGGCCAGGATGTCCAGGGCATCCGGTCCGGATTGCGCCGACAGTGCCGGATGCCACAGCAGGCGGATGCCGAACCTGTCCAATGCCGCCACCAGACCGACATCGTCGGCCGCCAGCGCCGACATGGTGCAGCCGCCGCAGCTTCCCGCCTGCAGCCAGAGAACGGAGAACGCTTCGCTCATGGGGGCAGGTTACAGCATGTCTGCGGCGATGTATGCCGGCTATCGCAGACGATAGGCGGCATGGCATTCGTTGCAGGCGGCCATGATGTCGCCCAGGGCGGCATAGACGCGCTGCGGGCGTTTGGCGTCCGGGTCCAGCTCGGCGTCCTCGACGGCGATGGCGAAGCGGCTGGATGCGTGGTGCAACTCGGCCCCCATCCGCTGCATCGGCTCGGGCATGTACCGCCCCAGATGGTCGGCTCCATGCATGGTCAGGGACGACATGCCGATGCGGTTCTCGGCGATTGCGGCGGCATCCTTGGGCTTTCCCGCTGCCAGGGCGGCCGTCATCTCCTCCAGCGAGCGCAGATGGTCGCGCATGTTTGACAGCATGTGCTGCTGCATGGGCGGCGGCAGTTCGACCAGTTGGCGTTCGTCCGCCGCCAGGGCCGGAGCGGCGGTCAGCAGGGCGAGGGCCAGGAACATCGGGCGACGGGGCATGGAACGGCCTCCTCTTGGCATGAGCGATGCCGTCCTTGTACCTCGTCCGTGTAACGGCAATACTTGTGGTTTCGTATCACCGTGTAACATCTACTCCGCCGGTTCGGCCGCCGCGCCGTGCGGCACCGTCTCGCCGGGGCGGGGCCTCGACGGCAGGGTCGAGATGATCGAGGCCACCAAAGCGGCCAGGAAGGGCATCGACTGCACCACCAGGACGATGGACCACAGGCGCACTTCGGGATCGTAGAAATTGTGGCGCGGGATCAGCACCGCGATGGCCGCCACCCAGTGCAGGCCCATCAGGACGGTTTCCTCCAGCGTCATCTTCACCGCATCCTTCAGCCCGACCTTTTCGGCCATCTTGGGCGTGCGCATGAACGGCGTCGACTTGGTGAAGATGCCCTGCCACATGGCCCAGGCGATGGCATAGGTCAGGCCCATGCCGGCCACCGCCGACAGGATGCGCTGCTTCCAGCCGCATTTGACCCGGGTGGTGTACAGGAACAGGTGGTGAACGATCTTGGCGAAGAACACCCCGACGGTGGGCAGGATGAAGAAGGCCAGCGGCGTGTCGAAATAGCGCGGCGCCAGCACCATGCCCAGGGTCCACAACAGGCTGGTGATGCAGAACATCAGATAGAAGCCGTCGGCGAACCACGGCAGCCAGCCCGAGACGAAATGGTATTTCTGGCCGGCGGTCAGGCCGGTTTCCCTGAACGGGATCAGCGACCGCCAATGCGCCTTCAGGATCTGCACCGCCCCATAGGCCCAGCGGAAGCGCTGCTTCTTGTAGGCCATGAAGCTGTCGGGGACCAGACCGTGGCCCATGCGTTCCTGGATATAGACCGATTCGTACCCCAGCTTCATCATCCTCAGGCCCAGCTCGGCGTCCTCGACGATGCACCATTCCGCCCAGCGGCCGGAATCCTCCATCGCCTTCTTGCGCACCAGGGTCATGGTGCCGTGCTGGATGATGGCGTTGGCCTCGTTCCTGAACACCATGCCGATGTCGAAGAAGCCGGCATATTCCCAGTTGATCATTTCCTTGAACAGATCGTACTGCCAGTCGCGGTGATCCTGGGGGGCCTGCACGTGGCCGACCTTGGGGTCCTCGAAGTACGGGACCAGCGACGACAGCCAGTCGCTGCGCACCTGATAGTCGGAATCGACGACGCCGATGATCTCGGCATCCTCGGCGGTCCGGGTCAGTCCGAAATTCAGGGCGCCGGCCTTGGCCCCCGGCCACGGGGCCAGGTGGAAGAACTTCACCTTGTCGCCCAGGCTGGCGCAGTATTCCTCGATGGGCTTCCACACCTCTTCCTTCTTGGTGTTGTTGTCCAGCACCAGGATCTCGAAGTTGGGATAGTCCAGGGCCATCAGCGAATCGATGGTCAGCTTGACCATTGCCGGCGGCTCGTTATAGCAGGGCAGGTGCAGCGACACCTTGGGGAACCGCTTGATGGTGCCGGGCGGATGCGGCCTGAAGCCGCGTTTCATGCGTCCGGCCCAGGTCAGCTCGGTCAGCTCGATGCCGTTGATCAGGACCACCAGCAGCAGCAGCAGCTGCGCCGGCAGCAATACGCCCATCATCAGTTCGGTGGCCGGGGCCAGATCGCGGACCATCGGCGTCGACATGGTCCAGATGACCAGCGAGGCGGCGAACTGCACCAGCATGGCGAAGAAGATCTTGCCGGCCAGCCGCAATTCCTTCCATTTGCCCAGGAACCAGATCACCGGCAAGACGGCGATCAGGGTGGCGGCGGCGGCCTGGAACGGCCATTCCTTGAATTCGATGACCGAACCGATCCAGTCGAACTTGGGCTTGCGCTCGACGGTGAAGATGCCCCAGTGCTTTTCCGAGGTGGTCCCGTCCAGGTTGACCTTCCACGGCTGGTCGAAGGCCTCGACGACGTTGTAGTCCAGGCCTTCCTCGTTGGCCCAGTTCAGGAAGCGGCGCAGGAACAGGGCCTGGTTGACCAGACTGGGCTCGGCGCGGCCATAGGAGCGCCCGGCCGACGGCCAGCCCACTTCGCCGATGAACAGCGGCTTGTCGGGATAGGCGTTCCTGACCTCGCGCACCATGCGCTGGGTGAAGGCCAGGGCCTCCTCGATATCGACGCGTTCCCAGAACGGCAGGGTGTGGATGGTGATGTAGTCGACTTCCTGCACCAGTTCGGGATGTTCCAGCCAGATCGACCACGCTTCGGCGGTGCTGATCTTGACCCGCTCGGGCACGGCGGCGCGCACCTTGCGGATGTAGCGGACCATCTGTTCGGGCGTCAGGCGGTGCAGGGTCAGGTTTTCGTTGCCGACCATGATCCGCTCGACCTCGGGATTGTCGCGGGCGATGCGGATGATGTTGGCGATTTCGCGCTCGTTGCGGGCCAGGCGCTCGTCGACCCAGGCGCCGGGCAGGGATTTCAGGCCGTGCCTGGCCGCCAGTTCGGGGACCTGATCCAGCCCTTCCAGGGTGGAATAGGTGCGGACCTGGCCGACCTTTCCGGCCAGCATGGCCAGATCCTCGTCGATTTCGGCGCGGGTCGGCAGCAGAGTCTCGTCCAGGTGCGGCATCTGGCGGACGATGGTGGGGTCGTCGTCGGCGCGCGACGGGCTGAACGACACGGAGGCGATGGTGCCCGACCACGGCAGCCCCGACTTGGGCTGGTTCATGGCGGCCCAGAACCCCAGATTGGTCAGGACGATGACGATCAGGACGGCGAAGCCCGAAAGACGCATGGAGCAGGTGTCCGTCAACAGGTTGAGGCGCGAAAGCCCCGGTCGCGGAATCATCGCACCAACCGGGCTTTTGGGAAAGGGGCCGCGAACATTAGCTCCTGCCCGGTCCGCTGTCCATTGCGAGCTGCAGAAGAAACTCCGGCATTGTGATGACCGCCGGTCCGCGCTACATCCAGGCTTCGCACCGACGATCCCAGGAGCCATGATGTCCGCCTTGCCGCCCGTCACCGTCCGCATCGCCCAGGAACTCGGTGTCCGCGACGCCCAGGTCGAGGCGGCGGTCCGGCTGCTGGACGAGGGGGCGACGGTGCCTTTCGTGGCCCGCTACCGCAAGGAGGCCACCGGCGGCCTGGACGACACCCAGCTGCGCCGCCTGGAAGAGCGTCTGCTGTACCTGCGCGAGCTGGAGGAACGCCGTGCCGCCATCGTCAGGTCCATCGAGGAACAGGGCAAGCTGACCGACGAGCTGAAGGCCCTGATCGGCGGCGCCGAAACCAAGGCCCGGCTGGAAGACCTGTATCTGCCCTACAAGCAGAAGCGCCGCACCAAGGCGCAGATCGCCCGCGAGGCCGGCCTGGAGCCGCTGGCCGATTCCTTGCTGGCCGACCCGTCGCGCCTGCCCGAGGCCGAGGCGGCGGCCTATGTCGATCCCGACAGGGGCGTCGCCGACGTCAAGGCGGCCCTGGACGGCGCCCGGCAGATCCTGATGGAACGCATGGCCGAGGATGCCGAACTGCTGGGGACCTTGCGCGAGCATCTGTGGCAGACCGGCGTGCTGGTCTCGGCCCTGGCCGACGGCATGGCCGAGAAGGGTGCCAAGTTCAGCGACTATTTCGACTACCGCGAGCCGATCCGGCAGATTCCCTCGCACCGGGCGCTGGCCCTGTTCCGGGGGCGCAACGAAAACGTTCTGCATCTGAAACTCCTGACCGCCGACGAGGCGGCGCGGCCCGAAGGCACGGTTTCCCACGCTCCCGGCGAATGCGAGCTGAGCATCGCCCGCCGGTTCGCCATTGCCGACCACGGCCGGCCGGCCGATTCCTGGCTGGCCGAGACGGTGCGCTGGGCATGGCGGGTCAAGATGCATCTGCATCTGGAGTTGGAGCTGACCGGCCGCCTGCGCGAGGCGGCCGAGGACGAGGCCATCACCGTTTTCGCCCGCAATCTGCGCGCTTTGCTGCTGCAGGCTCCGGCCGGGCTGCGCCCCACCCTGGGGCTGGATCCCGGCATCCGCACCGGGGTCAAGGTGGCGGTGGTCGACGGCACCGGCAAGGTGGTGGAAACCACCACCGTCTATCCGTTCCCGCCCAGGCAGGACGTCATGGGCTCGCTGATGGCCCTGACGTCGCTGTGCCGCAAGCACAAGGTGGAACTGGTGGCCATCGGCAACGGCACCGCCAGCCGCGAGACCGACCGTCTGGCCGCCGAACTGATGAAGCGCAATCCCGAGCTGAAATTGTCCAAGGTGGTGGTCAGCGAGGCCGGTGCCTCGGTCTATTCGGCGTCGGAACTGGCGGCCCAGGAATTTCCCGATCTCGACGTGTCCCTGCGCGGGGCGGTGTCCATCGCCCGGCGTCTGCAGGACCCGCTGGCCGAACTGGTCAAGATCGATCCCAAATCCATCGGCGTCGGCCAGTACCAGCACGACGTCAACCAGCCGCGGCTGGGCCGTTCGCTGGATGCCGTCGTGGAAGATTGCGTCAACGCCGTCGGCGTCGAGGTCAACACCGCTTCCGCACCGCTGCTGTCCCGCGTCGCCGGGCTGACGCCGGGGGTGGCCGCCAACATCGTCGCCTTCCGCGACCGCAACGGCGCCTTCGCCGCCCGCGACCAGTTGAAGCAGGTCGAACGGCTGGGGCCGAAGGCCTTCGAACAGGCGGCCGGCTTCCTGCGCATTCATGGCGGCAGCAACCCGCTGGATGCCTCGGCCGTTCATCCCGAGGCCTATCCGGTGGTCGAGCGCATCGTCGCCCGCACCGGCCGCCCCGTCCAGGCGCTGGTCGGCGATTCGGCCTTCATCCGCACCCTGAAGGCCGCCGATTTCGTCGATGACCGCTTCGGCGAACCGACGGTCCGCGACATCTTGAAGGAACTGGAAAAGCCCGGTCGCGATCCCCGGCCGGAATTCAAGACCGCCACCTTCCAGGACGGGGTCGAAAATCTCGACGATCTCAGGCCGGGGATGATCCTGGAAGGGACCGTGACCAACGTCACCAATTTCGGCGCCTTCGTCGATATCGGCGTCCACCAGGACGGCCTGGTCCATGTTTCTGCCCTGGCCGACCGTTTCGTCAAGGACCCGCACGAGGTGGTCAAGCCCGGCGACGTGGTGCGCGTCAAGGTGCTGGAGATCGACCTGAAGCGTAAGCGGATTGCCTTGTCGATGCGCATGGGCGACAGTCCCGGACGTGCCGAGGCCGCGCCGGCCCGGCGCGAGGCTCCGGCGGCCAAGGTCAGGATGCCGGCGGCGCCTTCGGCCGGCGGCGGCGCCTTTGCCGAGGCGTTCGCGCGGGCCAAGCGGAAATAGGGTGCTCTGCCATGCGGCGGCTGGTTGTTGCGGGGATGATGGCGGTGACGGCGGTCTTGGCGGCGCCCGCCGCCGCGATGTCGCCGGGAGCGGGTGCCCGCGACCCGTCCATCGTCGTCGGCATCATCGCCACCCTGACCGGGCCGGGAGCCATTGCCGGCCAGGATATGGTCGACGGCTTCAACGTCGCCCTCAAGCAGTTGGGGGGGCGGTTCGCCAACCAGGAAGTCCGGGTGGTGGTCGCCGACGACAAGGGCTCGGCCGACTTCGCCCTGCAGCAGGTGCGCCGCCTGATGGAACGCGAGCGCCTGGATATCGTTCTGACCGGAACCTCGCCGGCTGCGCTGGCGGCCATTCTGCGGCCGCTGATCGCCGCCCGTCTGTTCGTGTTCAATCTGGATGGCGAACCGGAATCCCTGGCCGGGGCGGAATGCAGTTCATGGGTCTTCGACATCGGTTCGCCGGTCAACGGGCTGTACGAATCGTTGGGCATCCATCTGGCCGCCGAGAAGATGCAGCGGATCGTCCTGGTCGGTCCCGATCTGCCGCCGCTGTCCGAGGCGGAAACCGCTCTTCGGCGGACCTTTTCCGGCGCGGTGAAGGTGCTGCGGGTCAAGCCGGGCAGCAGCCTTTACCGCGACGAGGTCGAACGGATCGCCGCGTTGCGGCCCGACGCCGTGGTCTCGGTCCTGAGCGGCGGCATGGGGGTGGCCTTCCTGCGAAGCTGGGGCGAGAGCGGGCTGAAGAGCGATATCCCGCTCTACGCCTTGTGGCGTTCGCTAGAGCGCCCGGTTCTGCCCGCCCTGGGCGACGGCGCCCTGGATCTGTTCAGCATCGCCACCTGGAGCCCGGACCTGGACAATCCGGTCAACCGGCGCATGCAGTCGGATTTCGACATCGAATATGGCCGCCCCTCGACCGGGTGGTCGGCGCGGGGCTATGACGCCGCCCTGCTGCTGGACAGCGCGTTGCGGGCCACCGGCGGCCGGACCGCCGACAGCGACGCCCTGCGTGCCGCCATCCGCAAGGCGGAATTCACCTCGGTGCGCGGGGGGTTCCGCTTCAACGTCAACCATACCCCGGTGCAGTCCTATTACCTGCGCAAGGTGGTCCGCGACGCCAAGGGCCGCCTGACCAACGAGGTCCGGCAGGTGGTGGTCAGGGATTGGCGCGACCGTCATTCGCACGGCTGCCCGATGCACTGGGAGGACGAACACGCGCCGCCGCCGCTTCCGGCGAAGAAGCCGTAACCCAGCGCCCATTGGGCGCGGCCAAGGCCGCGGATGCGGCCGCCCGGCGAGGGCTTGGGAACCCGAATGAATCATTCGGGTTCCGTATGATGCCGTCCGGGGTTTATTTCCCGCGCGGCCGGGCGTGCGCCGGAACGGCCGGTTTGGCCGCCGGCTTTCCGGCCGGCTTGCCGGACGTGCGGCCCTGCGGCTTGGCCGGCCCGCGCGGAGCGGCCCCGCCGCCGGGACGGCGATCCCCCGAAGTATGCATGCGGGCGATCGGTTCGGCATGCCAGGCATGGTCGGGTTCGATCGGCACCGTCTGCCGGATGGTCTTCTCGATCTGGCGCAGGTACGACACCTCTTCGGCGTCGCAGAACGACAGCGCGATCCCGTCGGCGCCGGCCCGGGCCGTCCGGCCGATGCGGTGGACATAGCTTTCCGGTTCGACCGGCAGCTCGAAGTTCACCACATGGGTCACGCCGTCGACATCGATGCCGCGGGCGGCGATGTCGGTGGCGACCAGGGCACGCACCTCACCGTTGCGGAAGGCTTCCAGGGCGCGCTGACGGGCATTCTGGCTTTTGTTGCCGTGAATGGCGTCGGCGGTGACCCCCGATTTGGCCAGCTGTTCGGCGACGCGGTTGGCGCCGTGCTTGGTGCGGGTGAAGACGATGGCCCGGTTGACCGAGCTGTGACTGAGCACGTCGACCAGCAGGTTGCGCTTGTTCTCGCGGGTGACGAACATCACCTTCTGGTCGATGCGGTCGACGGTCGAGGCGACCGGGGTCACTTCGACGCGGACCGGCTCGCGCAGCAGGAAGGACGCCAGGTCGGCGATGGCCTTGGGCATGGTGGCGGAAAACAGCAGGGTCTGGCGCTTGACCGGCAGCTTCGAGGCGATCTTCCTGACCGCCGGAATGAAGCCCATGTCCAGCATGCGGTCGGCTTCGTCCAGCACCAGGGTGGTGACCTGATCCAGGCGCACATGCCCCTGGTCCAGAAGGTCGATCAGGCGGCCCGGAGTGGCCACCAGCACGTCCAGTCCGCCGGACATGGCGCGCACTTGCGGTCCCTGGCCGACGCCGCCGAACACCATTGCCCGGCGATAGCGGATATTGCGGCCATAGGTGCCGAAACCATCGGCGACCTGCACGGCCAGTTCCCGGGTGGGAACCAGAACCAGGGCGCGCACGGTGCCCGGCGCGGCGCGGCGCTTGTCTTCGGTCAGGCGGTGGAGGATCGGCAGCGCGAAGGCCGCGGTCTTGCCGGTTCCGGTCTGGGCGATGCCCAGGACGTCATGGCCGGCCAGCAATTGCGGGATGGCGGCGGCCTGGATGGGGGTAGGGGTGGTATATCCCTCGGCAGAGAGGGCAAACAACAAGGGCTCGGCGAGGCCGAGCTCGGCAAAAGTCGTCATGAGACTCTTTCAAAACAGGCGACCGGCCGCCAACAGGGAATCAGCGGCGGCGGGTCTGCGGGCGAGGGGCGGCCGTGGGCACAGCGCGCTCGTCCTTGTGGCGGAAATTGATCCGGCCCTTGGTCAAATCGTACGGCGTCATTTCCACGGTCACGCGGTCACCGGCCAGGATGCGGATACGGTTCTTCTTCATACGTCCCGAGGCATAGGCCATGATGTCGTGACCGCTGTCCAGCGTCACCTTGAAGCGCGAATCGGGCAGCACTTCAGCCACCACACCCTCGAACTCGATCAGGTCTTCCTTAGCCACGAGGCGCCTTTCCTGAATGCCCGAGCGGACCGACTGTCGGCCGGGATACGGGCAGTTGCGGGGAGTCGAGCCGATGCCTGGAAGTGAACGCCGCGGGATCATGGAAGCGACCGGGCGGACGACGGGCAAGTTTCGACCGGCGGAGGATGATGCTTTCCGGTCCAGGAAGCAAGGAAAAAGCGGGGTGCGGCGGACAATCACGGCCGGCCGGCAAAGGCCGGCGGCCGGGGAGGGGGCGGGGCCGTGCCGGTATCGGGCCGCGTTCAGGGGCGATTCAGGACCCTGATGATCTTTTCCTTGAGCGCCGGCGGCAGGACCGGCTTGGCCAGGAAGGCGCCGATGTCGAGATCCTTGGCCCGCGAGACGGTGGCGCTGTCGGTGTGGGCGGTCAGCAGGATCACCGGGATATGCGCCACCCCCGGGGTCGAGCGCAGCAGCTTGAGGAAGCCGAATCCGTCGGTCGGGCGCATCTGGACGTCGCAGATGACCAGATCGGGCACCTCGCGCACCGCCTCCTGCAGTCCCGAGGCGCCGTCCTGGGCTTCCAGAACCGAGCGGACGCCCAGTTGCCCCAGCATTTTCCTGACGATGGTCCTGACGAATTCCTGGTCGTCGATCACAAGGATCTTCAGGGATGCGAAATCGACGAATCCGACCATGCGCAGCTCCCGTGTTCCAGACTATGGCCCAGACTAACAGTCTTGCCTGGAAAGAAAAAGGGGCTGAGGGCGAGGTTTCCTCTTGAATTGTCCATATCCGTACCGGATGTCGACTTACTCCTTAGGATAGGCTTCGGCTCATTCCGACGTATGATCCTGTTGCCGATGCCAGACTTTCTGCCGGTTCAGCCGCGTCCGAATGGCGCATTGCGGGGATGCTAGTCCTGTGATTTATATCCATGATATCATTTTGAAACTTTCCGTCGATAAAACGACGTTCGGGGACATGGGTGCATGAAGGTTCTGCTTGCCGACGATCACGCTCTTTTTCGCGATGGCGTCAGACTGGTGCTGGAAAGTCTGGTCGATGGTCCGGTCGAAGTGATCGAGGCCGCCGATTTCACTCAAGCCATCGCCGAAGCCAAGGCCAACCCCGACCTGGACGTCGGTCTGGTCGACCTGAACATGCCCGGCATGGATGGGTCGCAGGGGATCGAGGGCTTGCGCCGGGCGGCGCCCGACCTGTATCTGGTGATGGTTTCCGGATCGTCCGATCCGCGCGACGTCCGCCGTGCGCTCGACGCCGGGGCGCAGGGCTATATCGCCAAGGCGGCTTCAAGCCGGGCGATGATCGACGGCATCCGTTCGGTGCTGAGCGGCGAGACCTATCTCAGCCCGCTGATCGACGCGGCCGAAGTGGCGGCGCAGGGCGGGGTCCAGCCGCCGCGCGGCAAGGCGGTGCTGACGCCCCGCCAGCGCGACGTCCTGCAGATGCTGAGCCAAGGCAAGAGCAACAAGGAAATCGCCCGCGACCTCAAGCTTGCCGAAATCACGGTGAAGCTGCACGTCACCGCCATCCTGCGGGCCTTGGGGGTGGAAAACCGCACCCAGGCGGCGATCCTGGCCGGCAAGATCGATTACTGACCGGCGTCAGGCGTCGACGAAGCGCGACCAGCCGCAGGCCGAGCAGGCCAGAACCGATCCTGCGGCCGAGCGCATGGTGTGTTCCAGCTTGCTGCCGCAAAGGACGCAGGTGGTCGGCAGCGACGGCTCCTGCGGGGGGGCTGCTCCGGTGGCCAGATAGCGGTGCACCACGCTCAACAGGTTCTGCAGGTCGCACGGCTTGGTGAAATAATCGTCGACTCCCAGCTCGATGCCGGTCTGCTTGTCGCCGCCCTTGCCCCGGGCCGTCAGCATGATGATGGTCACGGCCAGGCCGTAGCGCGCCCGCAAGCGTTGAGCCAGGGCGAACCCGTCCTCGCCGGGCATTTCGACATCCAGCAGAATGATCTTGGGTGTGGTCCGCTCCAGGGCCTGCCACATCTGCGCCCCGTCGCCCGCGGTGGCCACGCCGATGCCGTGCCGGCTCAGAAAGGCCGAGATGATGGTGCGGGTCACGGCGTCGTCGTCGACGGCCAGGACCACGGCGGGCGATTGGCAGGATGAGGGCGTCAGATCCATGATCTTCAGGATAGCAGACTTTTATGAACGGCGTTCACATCGCGATTGAACGGAGTGCAAATTTTCGGGCTCGCACGCTGCCGCGATTGAAATGCGGGCGGATCGGCACTATGCAGGACCAAGCCCTGTCCGTTTCGCCCCGAGACTGCCCATGCGTATTCCTCTGCTTCTGCTGACCGCCCTGTGGCTGCTGACCGGACCGGCCGTCGCCGCCGACATTTCCGCCAGTACCGGCCAGATGGTCTATGTTCCGGTCTATTCGCATATCTGGCACGGCAACCTGGACGCCCGCGGCAAGCCGCAGATGCTGCTGCTGTCGTCGATGCTGTCCATCCGCAACACCGATCCCGAGGACGGGATGACGGTGCGATCGGTGCGCTATTACGACACCGCGGGGAAGATGCTGCGCGAATATCTGCCGCATCCGGCCAGGCTGGGGCCGATGGCCTCGACCGACCTGTTCGTCGAGCACAAGGACGACAGCGGCGGCAGCGGCGCCAACTTCGTGGTGGAGTGGAGCGCCGACCGGCCGATCAGTCCGCCGATCATCGAGACGGTGAACGCGTATTTCTTCGGCCCCCATTCCCTGGCCTTCACCAGCCCGGGCCGCGTCATCGCCCGCTAGATGTGACCATCGTGCGTTCAACCGCCCGCACGATGGTCCTGGTTTCATAAGCCTCTCGCCGGGTGGGGGCGGCCGCCGTCACCGGATCACTTGATGGTCGGCAGGGGGATGCTGTCGACCTTGCGGTCCGTTTTCCGGTCCGTTTTCCGGTCGCTTTTGTGATCGGCCTTGCGGTCGGCCCTTTCGGCCTGACGGTCGGCTTTGCGCTCGGCCTTCTCGGCCTTGCGTTCGGCCCGCTCGGCCTTGCGGTCGGTCTGCCGTTCCAGCGCCTTTTCGGCGGCCTGGGCCGGCGTGGCCGGAACGGCCGGGGTGGCGGTCTGGGCCAGGGCGGCCATCGGTGCCAGGGAAACGGCGACCAGGGCGGCGATCAGGTTACGGGAAACACGCATGGAGCAATCCTTCCTTGACGTCATGTCCGGGGGGCTTTCCCGTCCGGACAAGAGAGAGCATCACCTTTTTTGATGGCCGGATTGGGGAAGGACCGTGATTCTTTCGTGGCAGGCGGCCACGATTCGGCCATACTCCCCAGATAGTCGGCCCTGCCAGGAGAATACACCATTTCCAACGATCGCTGCCGCCTCTATCTGATCACCCCGCCGGTGATCGAGGACCCGTTCCAGTGGGTGAAGACCTGGGAGGCCGCCCTGGACGGCGGCGATGTAGCCTGTGTGCAGATCCGCCTGAAGGGTTTGGACGACGAGGCGCTGGTGCGCGCGATCGACGTGCTGCGTCCGCCGGCCCAGCGCCGGGGCGTCGCCGTCCTGCTGAACGACCGGCCGGACCTGGCTTTCGAGACCGGCTGCGACGGCGTCCATATCGGTCAGGACGACGCCACCTATGCCCAGGCCCGTCAGGCGGTGGGAAGCGGCATCGTCGGCGTCACCTGCCACAATTCCCGCCATCTGGCCATGAGCGCCGGCGAGCAGGGGGCCGACTACGTCGCCTTCGGGGCCTTTTTCCCCACTTCGACCAAGGAAGCCAGGTTCACCGCCGATCTGGATCTTCTGCACTGGTGGTCCGATCTGTTCACCGTGCCGTCGGTGGCCATCGGCGGCATCACCGTGGACAATTGCCGGCCGCTGGTCGAAGCCGGGGCCGACTTCCTGGCCGTGTCGGGCGGCGTGTGGGCTTATCCCGAGGGGCCGGCCCGGGCGGTGGCCGCCTTCGACGCCATCCTGGCGGGGGGGTGATGCGCCGGGT
>CAJANN010000236.1 GCA_903941095.1 uncultured Rhodospirillaceae bacterium
GCAGCAATGGCCCCAGCAGGGCATAGGGAATGAAGATTCCGCACATGATCGGCAGGGACCAGCCCATGATGCGGCGCGAGCCCTCGAAGATCAGGGCGATCACGACGCTGCCGACGATCAGGTCGGTGTGGCTGGGATCGCCGGCCCGCTGGATCAGGTCGGCCTCGAACACCAGATGGTAGAACGCCAGCACGAAGCCGCCGGCCCCCAGCAGCCAGTCGTACCACGGGATGCGGTTGCGGCTGTCGGCCTCGCGGGCGTTGAACAGCAGGAAGGTCACCAGCAGCAGGAAACCGACATGGACCGACCGCACCACCTGGGTGGACAGCGGCGTGAAGGTCGCCGTCCAGATCTGGAAGGCGGAAAAGGCCACGCCGACCAGAAACACCGCCCGGGCGGCCCCTCCTTGCAGGAAACCGTGCGCCGAGGCGGGATTTTCCTTGTCGACGATACGCTTGACGTCGCTGTCGTCCATGAATGCGGCCTCTATTTCACCAGGCCTTTTTCACGGTAATAGCGGGCGGCGCCGGGATGCAGGGGCACCGGGGCCGTCGCCGCCCGGGAATCCAGGCGGATGTCCTTGGCGGCGGCGTGGGCGGCCTGCATCTGGTCGAGATTCTCGAACAGGCTGCGGGTCATGTCGTAGGCCAGCTGTTCCGGCAGGTCGGCATGGGTGACCAGGAAGTTCTGCACCGCCGCGGTGGGAATGTCGGCACCCTGGCCGCCATAGGTGTTGGCCGGGATGCTTGCCGGCAGGTAGGCGGCATCGCCGATCTTGGCGATGATGTCGGCCGGAATGGGGATGACGGTGATGGGCACCGAGTTGGACAGGTCGCGGATCGAGGCGACGCCCAGGCCGGCCGATTGCAGGGTGGCGTCGATCTGGCGGTTCTTCATCAGGTCGACGGATTCGGCGAAGGGCAGGTATTCGACGCGGGCGAAGTCCTTGTAGGTCAGGCCGGCGGCGGCGAAAACGGCGCGCGCGTTCAGTTCTGTTCCCGATTTCGGCGCCCCCACCGAGATCTTCTTGCCCTTGAGGTCGGCCAGGGTCTTGATCCCTGAATCCGCCGCGGCGACGATCTGGATGTAATTGGGATAGATGCCGGCGATGGCGCGCAAGCGGTCCAGCTTGGCCTTGAACCCGACTTCTTCATGGCCGGCCCAGGCCTGCGACAGCGAATCGCCCAGGCTGAAGCCGATCTCGCCGCGGCCCTGCTGCAGCAGGTTCAGGTTTTCGACCGAGGCCTTGGTCGCCTGCACCGAGGCCTTGATGCCCGGCAGCTTGCCGTAGACGTTGGACAGGGCAACCCCCAGCGGGTAATAGACGCCGCTGGTGCCGCCGGTCAGCACGTTGACGAACTGGTCGGCCTTGGCGGGAAACGAGGCTGCCAGCACAACGGCAGCCGCCAGCGCGCGGCCGGCGATGGACGCAATCCGGGACATGTCATCCTCCGTGTCGGTACGTGTCGGTTTTTATTGTTGGCACCAACGGTACCCCGAAGCATCGGAGGCGGCAAGGGTCTGGTCTGACCAGCGGCCTACGCGGTCAGGCGCAGGGCCATGCGGACCAGTTCCGACAGGCTGCCGGCCTGCATCTTTTCCATCACCCGGCCCCGGTGGATTTCCACGGTGCGCACCGAGATGTTCAGGGCCGCCGCAATGGCCTTGTTGGGCCGTCCCTGCACGACGAGTTCCATCACTTCGCGTTCCCGCGGCGTCAGTTCGGCGGCGCGCGTTCGGATGTCGGCCGTCGCCTGCCTTTCGCGGAACACCCGTTCGCCGCGGTCCAGGGCGTCGTCGATGCTGCGGGCCAGGACGTCTTCGTCGAACGGTTTCTCGATGAAGTCGACGGCACCTTCCTTCAGGGCCTGAACCGCCATCGCCACGTCGCCGTGGCCGGTGATGATGATGACCGGCAGGTCGATTCCGGATTTTTTCATGTGGCGCTGCAGTTCCAGACCGCTGAGTCCGGGCATGCGCACGTCGGCGACCACGCAGCCGGGCAGGCTGGGATCAAGGTCGGCCAGGAACGAGGCGGCGTCCGGAAAGGCCCGGGCGGTTCGCCCCTGGGCTTCCAGCAGCAGCACCAGGGCATCGCGGATGGCGAGATCGTCGTCGATCACATGGACGATGGAGGGGGCTGTCTGTGTCATGCGGTCTCCGTTGGTGCCAGCGGCAAACGAAAGTGAAAGGCGGTTCCCGCCGCTTCCGAGCGGTCCAGCCACAGCCGTCCGCCATGCGCCTCGACCAGGGTGCGGCAGATGGACAGCCCCAGGCCCATGCCTTCCGGTTTCGATGTGTTGAACGGTTCGAACAGCCGCCCGGTCACATCCTCGGGAATGCCGGGGCCGTTGTCGGCGACGGCGAACACCACATCCGCTCCGTCCTGCCACGCCGAGACCGCGACGGCGGGGGCCTGTGTCCCGGCCGCGTTCAGGGCGTCCATCGCGTTGCGGACCAGATTGACCAGTACCTGCTGGATCTGGACGCGGTCAACCTGAATATCGGGCAGGGACCTGTCGATGGCCGCCTGCAGATGGATGCCCTGACGGCGGGCTTCCGGCGCGGCCAGGGCCAGGGCGTCGGCCACCAGCGCGGCCGGGGCGGTGGGTTCGTGGACCAGATGATCGCGGCCGATGAACTGACGCAGCGACTTGATGATGTCGCCGGCGCGCTGGGCTTCGCCGACGGCGCGGTCCATCGCCGCCCTGGCCTTGGCCCGGTCCGCCGGATCGCCGCCGGTCAGCCTTTGGGCGGCGCGCACGAAGGCCATCGTCGCCAGCAGGGGCTGGTTCAGTTCGTGGGCCAGGGCGGCGGCCATCTCTCCCGCCGTGGACAGGCGCGAGATGTGGGCCAGTTCGACCTGGCGGGCCTGCAGCGCCGCGGCCGAGCGGCGGCCTTCCGAGACCGCGGCCCCCAGGACCAGGGTCGCCACCGCCAGGACCAGCATCAGCAACTGAAAGGCGGTTACCGTGGTCGATTCGTGCCCGACCGTCTGGAAGGCGATGATCAGGCCGATCTGCGCCAGCAGGTTGGCCAGGACCGCTCCGACGATGCCGAAGCGGGCGGCAACCCAGATCAGCGGCAGGAACAGCAGGTAGAACAGGCGGAATTCGTCGGCGTTGCGAAGCCCGAACACCAGCAGCAGGGCCAGGGCGATGGCGCCGCCCTGCAGCAGGGCCAGGGCGACGTCCCGCGGGGTGGGGCGGCCCGGCCAGCCGGTCCGCAAGACCAGGATCAGCGGCGTGACCACGGCGATGCCGATCATGTCGCCGATCCAGTAGCGGGTGGCGGCGGGGATCAGGCGATCCCACGAAACCTGTCCGGCCCAGGCGAAGATGCCGACATAAAGGGCGCCCACGGCCAGGGAGGCCACCGCCGAACTGGAGGTCAGCCAGACGACGTCGCGCAGCCGGGACAGGCCGCAATCGAAGCGGACGTGACGGCGCAGGATGTGGCTTTGTCCGGCATAGACGACGGCCAGGGACAGCGCGGTCAGGCTGCTGGGCAGCAGGGTCCCGGACAGGTCGCGGACCAGCATGTCGGCCAGCAGCGCGGCCAGGAACACCAGGGGCGCATGGCCGGGGCCGCGGATCAGCAACAGGGCCAGAACCAGCCCTGCCGGCGGATTCCACGGGGTGATGCTGAGTGTCGAGAACTGGTGGATGAAGCTGATGCGGTCCAGCAGGACATAGACGGCCAGGAAGGCCGCTGCCGTGCCGACAGCCCGGAAATTCATCGGTCGCCCTTCACGCCCGGCAGTAACTGTGCCAGCTCCACCGCGGTCTTGACGCCCATTTTTTCGAAGACGTGGGCGCGGTGGACCTCGACGGTGCGCATGGTGATGCCCAGGTCGTCGGCGATGACTTTGTTCATTTTGCCGGCCAGTACCAGATCCATGACCTGACGCTCGCGGGCGGTCAGGGACGACAGACGGGCGGCGATGCCGGCGCTGCCGGCTTCCTGCTGCCGCCGCCGCGCCGCCCAGGCCAGGGCTTCGACGATCCTGTCGACCAGTTCGTTGTCGTTGAACGGTTTTTCGACGAAATCCAGGGCGCCCTTCTTCAGGGCCGACACCGCCATCGGCACGTCGCCGTGGCCGGTCAGGAAGATGACCGGCAGGGTCGACCCGGCGTCGCGCAGCCGGTCGAACAGGTCCAGGCCGCTCATGCCGCCCATGCGGATGTCCAGCAGCAGGCAGCCCGACAGGTCCGGGCACCAGGCCTTCAGGAAGGATTCGGCGGAAGGAAAGCCCCGTGCCTCCAGCCCGCGCGATTGCAACAGCCAGATCAGGGCGTCGCGGATCGCCTCGTCGTCGTCGACGATGAATACGGTGTCGCCGGTCATGCGGGCCTCGTCGGCAAAGAGAAACAAAAGACGCTGCCGCCGCCGGGATTGGGTTCGAACCACAGCCGGCCGCGATGGAATTCGATGATCGAGCGGCAGATGTTCAGCCCCATGCCCATGCCTTCCGCCTTGGTTGTGTAGAACGGCTGGAACAGGGTGTCGGCGGCTTCGGCGGCGATGCCCGGGCCGCGGTCGGCGACCCGCACCACGGCCTGGTCCTTGTCGGTGGCGATGGTGATGACCAGGGGCTGGATGGTGGTGCCGTCCTGGCTCATGGCCTCGATGCCGTTGCGGACCAGATTCAGCATGACCTGTTCCAGCAGGATGCGGTCGGCCTCGACCGTGTGGTCGCGGGATTCCGGCGCCATCTGGATGGATACGCCGCGCCGGCGGGCGTCGAATTCGATGAAGCCCACCGAATCCTCGACCACCTGGGACAGCGAACAGGGCTGCAGCCGCGGCTCGGACTTGCGCACGAAATCGTGGACGCGGCGGATGATCTGGCCGGCCCGCTGCGCCTGGGCTCCCAGCTTGGTCAGGGCCGGCCGCAGGTCCGCCGCGGCGAAGGCCGGCGCATCCAGCCGGTTCAGGCAGCCGGCGGTATAGCTGGCGATGGCCGACAGCGGCTGGTTCAGTTCGTGAGCCAGGGTGGACGCCATCTCGCCCATCGTGATCAGGCGGGCGGTGCGTTGCAGTTGTTCCTGCTGATGTCTGGCCAGTTCCTCGTTGCGCTTGCGTTCGGTGACGTCCAGTACCGACGCCATCCAGCCGGCATGCCTGCCGTCCGGGTCGATCAGCGGGGCCTCGTAGATCAGTGCCCGGAAATGCTCGCCGTTGCGGCGGCGGAACTGGATCTCGAAACCATCGGGGGGGGCGTCGCCGGCCAGGACCCGGCGGTGCATCTCCATCGTCGAATCGATGTCCTCGGGCAGCCAATAGGGCATCGGCGGGGTGGCTCCTACCAGATCCTGGGCTGTCCAGCCGACCATGCGGCAGAAGGCCGGGTTGACGTAGGTGATGCGGCCGTCAAGGTCGCGGGCCCGCATGCCCACCGTCAGCGAATCCTCCATCGCCTTGCGGAAGGCGTGTTCGGTCAGCAGCGCCTGTTCGGCGTCCTGCCGGCGGCGGACGCTGCGCCGGACCAGCCACAGGCTGAAGGCCGCCAGGGTGGCCAGCCCGAAGATCGCCGCCGCCAGCGTGTTGCGCACCAGATTGGTGGTGCTGCGGTAGACGGTGGCCACCACCGCCATGCCCTGGCCGGGGGGATTGAGCGCGACCTGATGGCTGGGGCCGGGCTGGAACAGGTCGACGGCGGTCTTGGCGGCCAGGATGGTGCCGCCGGAATCCACCAGCTCGACCTTGTACTTTTCGGCCACCCACCAGGGCACCTGCTGGGCCAGCAGGGACTCGGCCGCGAACACGCCGACGATCATGCCCAGAAACTGCCGGTCGTGAAATACCGGGACGTGGACTTCGAACACCTGCCGCCGGCCGGGCACGGCGAAAGGGCCGGTCCATGCCGCCCGGCCGATCGAGCGGGCCAGCACGAAAGTCGGCCACCACGGGGCACCTTCACCCGCGGCCTGGGCATAGGGTTCGCCTTCGGTCTGCGGCTCGGCGGCCTGCGTCCTGCCGGCAGCGTCGCGCAAGACCACACGGTCGATATCCTTGTTGTTGGCGATCAGCGTGCGTGCGGCGGCGATGAAGCCGTCCGAGCCAAGCGAACCGCGGTCGAGATCCGCCCCCATCTGGGCCAGCTTCTCTTCGGCCGATGTCAGGTGGAAATGGATGTTCTGTTCGACCCACAGAATATCCTTGATCAGGGTCAGCTGCTCCTCTTCCAGCTCGGTGCGGTGCAGCACCCACAGCAGGACTCCCAGCAACATGACCACCAGGACCATCGCCACGATCGGCATGGTCTGGAGAAAATGACGTCCGTTCAATGGGTTGTGCGCTGCCATCCGGTCTCAGGATCCGTGTTCGGATATCCACAATAGCGAAAGCCCGTGAAACTTACGAACAATTGGAGCTGAAAATCAGTTCAAATAGGTCCTGGGAGGACGCCGATCATGAATTTCCGTACCCTTGTCTGCTGTGCCGTCGCCGGTCTTCTGGCCGCCGGTTCCGCCCTGGCGCAGCAGGCCCAGCCCATCGTCATCAAGTTCAGCCACGTGGTCGCCGTCGACACCCCCAAGGGCAAGGCGGCCGAGATGTTCAAGAAGCTGGTCGAGGACCGTACCAAGGGCCGGGTCAAGGTCGACGTCTTCCCCAACAGCCAGCTGTACAAGGACAAGGAAGAGATGGAGGCCCTGCAGCTGGGCGCCGTCCAGATGCTGGCTCCGTCGCTGGCCAAGTTCGGCCCGCTGGGCGTCAAGGAATTCGAGGCCTTCGACCTGCCGTTCATCTTCGGCAGCAAGGACGTGCTTCGCTCCGTCACCGAGGGCCCGATCGGCTCCGGCATGCTGAAGAAGCTCGAAGGCAAGGGCTTGATGGGC
>CAJANN010000237.1 GCA_903941095.1 uncultured Rhodospirillaceae bacterium
ACAGGCTGAGGGCGACGGTGTCGGAGATCCATGCGCTGAGAGGGTGAGTATTCCCCTGCACCCGCCCCCGCAGGGCGCTACGCCCGTCCGTCCGGGAAAGTTCTGGTGGAATGGCGTGGGTACGCGGGACAAGCCCGCGCATGACGGCTATCGAGGGGCGGCGCGGCATTCAAAATACCTCAAGCCGGGTCGCCATCAATCTTTCCTTAACCTGACCACGTTGCCGTGATTGCCCTGGCGACGGCCCAGTCGCTCGCTGGCTTCGCAGGGGCTGGCGTGATAGATAATCGGGCTGGGGATTTCTGCGGGAAAGGGCCGATGATGGCCGAAACCACGTCCAGCGCCGCCGTCAGCGGGCCGGCGCCCAAGACTCAGGCCGAATGGGAAAAGGCGGCGCGGGCGCTGCTGGAAGACGGGCAGAATTTTCTGGCCCATGACGTCTGCCGCGACGGCCTGCGCTATTTTCCCAACAGTTTCGATCTGGTGACGTTCGGGGCCATCGCGCTGTCGCAGACCGGCGCCGTCGACGAGGCCCGGCGCCTTCTGGCGCCGGTGCTGGATGCCATCCTGATCGACGAGGGACCGTTCCGCCGCCTGCAATCCAGCCTGAAAAGCGCCATCGTCAATCTGGACAGCACCGATTCCGGCACGGCGCTGGCGGCGGTGGCCGATCTGGCCGAGGCCATCGAGCTGGTGCGCGGCAAGAAACTGGTGGCCAGCGCCGACGCCGGCGTTTATGGCTCGCTGGCCCGGGTGTTCCGCGAAGCCTGGCTGTCGTCGGGGCAGCGGCGCGACCTGGAACATTGCCGCGAGCTGTCGCTGCGGGCCTTCAATGCCGGCGGCAACCCGCGGGAAGGCATCGAGGCGGCGGTGATGTCGGTGCTGCTGCACGACAGTACCCGCGCCCGCAGCCTGGCGCAGCAGGTCCGCGACCTGCTGGCCGGGGCCGAAATGCCGGACGAGGCCTCATCCGACGAGCGGTACCGGCTGCTGTCGACCCTGGGGCAGGCCTATCTGCTGTTGGGCGAAGGCGACCAGGCGGTCGCCACCTTCACCGCCGCCAAGGCCCTTGAGGGCGTTCATTACAGCCGTGTCGTCGGCTCGCTGCAGCAGATCGAGCTGTTGCGCCGGGGCGGCGTCGACGTGCCCGCCGAACTGGCCGACATCGTCAAGCCGCCGACCGTGGTGGTGTTCACCGGCCATCCCCTGGACCGTCCCGGTGAAGGCCCGCACTTCCCCCCCGGTCTGGAGATGGCCGTCCGCGCCGAAATCGCCCAGCAACTGGACGAACTGGACGCCCAGGTCGGCTATTCGATGGCGTCTTGCGGTTCGGACCTGCTGTTCATCGAGGCGATGCTGGAACGCGGGGCCGAAGTCAACGTGGTGATGCCCTTCGCCCAGGACGATTTCATCGCCGAAAGCGTCCGCTATGGCGGGCCGCGCTGGGAAATGCGCTTCCGCAACGCCCTGAAGCTGGCGGCGTCGGTGACTTACGCCACCGAGGAACGCTATCTCGGCCACGAGATGCTGTATCGCTTCGCCAACCAGTGCCTGCACGGATTGTCGACCTTGCGTGCCGGATTCCTGCATACCACGCCCTATCTGCTGGCGGTGTGGGACATGATGCCCGGCTC
>CAJANN010000238.1 GCA_903941095.1 uncultured Rhodospirillaceae bacterium
ACCCGTTTCGCCAGGACCTTCCCTCTCTCACGCCCCACCATGTCCCCGGCAGCGCATGACTCGCCGCAGCTATGGTGGCACAATCGCCCTGTCCCCCATATCCGACGAGTGCCCCCCTTGACCCCGACCAGCACCGATATCACCCCATCCTGCATCGAAATGATCGAACGGCTGATCAGTTTCGACACTACCAGCCACAGGGAAAACATACAATTAATCCACTTTGCCGCCGACATCCTGGACGGCCTGGGCGCCAAAACCCGCCTGACCTGGGATGACGCCCGCCGGAAAGCCAATCTGTTCGCCACCCTGGGACCGGCTGAGCGGCCGGGCATCGTCTTGTCAGGCCACACCGACGTCGTCCCCGTCGAAGGACAGCAATGGAACAGCGACCCGTTTCACATGACCCCTCGCGCGGGACGGCTGTTCGGCCGGGGCACGGCGGACATGAAAAGCTTTCTGGCGATCTGCCTGGCATTGGCTCCGGAATTTGCCGCCCGCCCCTTGTCGCTCCCCATTCACTTCGCATTTTCCTATGACGAAGAAATCGGCTGTATCGGCGTGCGCAGGCTGATCGATGATTTGTCGGCGCTGCCGGTACGGCCAAAACTCTGCATCGTCGGAGAACCCACCGAAATGCAGGTAATCATCGGTCACAAGGGTAAAAAAAACGTTCGCTGCCAGGTTCACGGCAAGGAATGCCATTCGGCTTTGAACGATCGCGGCGTCAATGCCGTCGAGATCGGGGCAGAGCTGGTCAGCTTTCTGCGCAACCTGCAAAAGCGCATCCGTCGCGATGGGCCGTTCGACCCCGGCTACGACCCGCCCTATTCCACCATCCATACCGGCGTGATCCACGGCGGAACCGCCCTGAACATCGTGCCGGCAGAGTGCTCGTTCGAGTTTGAAATCCGCAACCTTCCGCGCCACGATCTGGAAGACATGATGTCTGAGATCCGCGGCTTCGCCCAGGACATCGTCCCCGAGATGCTGGCGGTGGACGGCGCCAGCGGGATCATGTTCGACGAGTACAACACCACCGCGGGACTGGATACCGGAGAAGACGACGAGGCCGCCGTTCTGGCCCGTCACCTGACGGGAGCGAATGCTCTGCCCGGCCGGGTCAGCTTCACAACCG
Organism: uncultured Rhodospirillaceae bacterium; assembly: GCA_903941095.1. Lineage (GTDB taxonomy): Bacteria > Pseudomonadota > Alphaproteobacteria > Rhodospirillales > Magnetospirillaceae > Magnetospirillum. Next base: position 1,139 of record CAJANN010000238.1, read on the forward strand.
AAGCGGGATTGTTTCATTCCGCCGGCATTCCGACCGTGGTCTGCGGCCCCGGCAGCATCGCCCAGGCACACAAACCCGATGAATTCATCGACCTGTCGCAGGTGGCCTTGGGGGAAGCCTTCATCCGGCGATTACTGGATCATATGACCGCCCGATAGGGCTATTCCTCGGGAACGCCCTCGACCAAAGGGACGAATCGCACTCCCCCCAGGTGCTGGATATCGATTCCGTCCCCGGTCCGCACCACCCGCACCAGATCCTGCTCCGTGTCGCCCAACGGCAGGACCATGATCCCCCCGACCTGCAATTGTTCGACCAGCAGCGGCGGGATATCGTGGGCCGCCGCGGTCACGATGATCCGCTCGAACGGTGCCTGTTCTGGCCAGCCCCGAGCCCCGTCGCCGACTTTCGAGGTGATGTTGTGAATCCGCAACGACCGGAAACGGGCTTCGGCCGCCACCAGAAGCGACTTGTGGCGCTCGATGGTGTAAACCCTGCGACAAAGCTGGGCCAGGACTGCCGCCTGATAGCCCGAGCCGGTGCCGACCTCAAGAACCTTCATGCGGTCGGTGACCTCAAGCGCCTGGGTCATCATCCCGACGATCAGGGGCTGACTGACCGTCTGTCCACAGGCGATGGGCAGGGCTCGGTTTTCATAGGCCTGGTCGAGGAACGGATCGGCAACGAAACGGTCCCGGGGAACCCTTTCGATGGCAGACAGGGTCCTGGTATCGCTGATGCCCTGACGCCGCAGCTCCATCAACAGACGGATGATGCGGGCTTCGGTCGCCGCCATTGCCGGGCCTCAACCCCAAGCCTGAGCAAGGGCCTGGGCGGTCTGGTGATGCGTCAGGTCGACGCACAGCGGCGTGACCGAGACGGCCCCTCGCAGAACAGCTTCGATATCGGTGCCGGGAACAGAGGTTTCCTCCGCCCGCTGTGCCCCGATCCAGACGTAAGGTTCGCCACGCGGATCATCGCGCAACAGCAATTCGTCACCGATCTTGCGCTTTCCCTGACGGGTGACCTCGATTCCGCACACATGGGTGTGTGGGACATCGGGAAAATTCACATTGATGAGAACATTGCGCTGCCAGCCCACCGCACAAACCCGCCGGATGATTTCCGCCCCCCAATTCTCGGCGGTCGACCAGCGCGGGACATGGCCAGGGTGAAAGAACTGCGAGAAGGCGATCGAGGGAACCCCCAGGATGGTGGCCTCCATCGCCGCTGCCACTGTTCCGGAATAGGTGACGTCATCGCCCATGTTGGCGCCACGATTGATTCCCGACAGCACCAGATCCGGCTTACGTCCCTTCAGCACATGGTTGATCCCCAGCAGAACGGCATCGGTCGGAGTTCCATCCACGGCGAAACGGCGACGTGACACCTTTCTGATCCGCAGCGGACGGCGGATGGTCAGGGAATGCCCGGCCGCCGACTGTTCGGTTTCCGGAGCCACCACCCAGACATCGTTGGACAGCAGCCGGGCGATCTTTTCCAAAACCTTGATCCCGGGCGCTCCAATCCCGTCATCGTTCGAAATCAGGATGCGGATGTCCGAGAGATCGGTGACGGGCGGATACATGCCGGTCACCCGATGACGTCAAGGCCGCCCATATAGGGCTTCAAAACATCCGGAACCAGAACCCGCCCGTCCACCTGCTGATAGTTTTCCAGGACTGCCACCAGAGTCCGGCCGACGGCCAGTCCGGAACCGTTCAGGGTATGAACGAGGCGGTTTCCCTTTTCAGACCGGAACCGGGCCCGCATCCGCCGGGCCTGGAAATCACCGCAATTGGAGCAGGAGGAAATCTCGCGGTAACGCCCCTGCCCCGGCAGCCAGACCTCGATATCAAAGGTCTTCCGGGCGGAAAATCCCATATCGCCGGTACACAGCACAATGGTCCGGTAGGGCAAGCCCAGACGCTGCAGGATGGTCTCGGCACATTCGGTCATCCGTTGATGCTCGGCGTCGGAGCGATCGGGATGGGTGACCGAAACCAGTTCGACCTTCCAGAACTGATGTTGGCGGATCATGCCGCGGGTATCCTTGCCGGCGGCGCCTGCCTCCGAGCGATAGCACGGGGTCAGCGCCGTCATGCGGATGGGTAGCGCCGACTCGTCCAGGATCGTGTCGCCGACCAGATTGGTCAGCGGAACTTCGGCGGTGGGAATCAGCCAGTGGCCGGTCGACGTCTTGAACAGGTCGTCGCCGAACTTGGGCAACTGCCCCGTTCCGAACAGAGCAGAATCCTTCACCAGGGTCGGCGGGCTCATCTCGGTATAGCCGTGCTCGCCGGTCTGGACGTCCAGCATGAACGAGGCCAAAGCCCGCTCCAGCCGCGCCAGAGCCCCCTTCAGCACCACGAATCTGGCCCCCGACAGTTTGGAGGCGCCGTCGAAATCCATCAATCCCAGCTTCTCGCCGATGGCGTCATGTTCCTGAGGCTGGAAATCGAACTGCCGCGGGGTGCCCCACCGGCGGAGTTCGACATTGTGCTCTTCATCAGGACCATCGGGAACATCGGCCGCCGGCAGATTGGGCAGCGATGCCAGGATCACGTCGATTTCCTCGCCCAGCGACTTGTCCTGGGCTTCCAGCAAGGCGATGTCGTCCTTGAACCGGGCAACATCCTCCAGGACCGCAGAGACATCATGCCCTTGCTTTTTCAGCAGACCGATCTGCTTGGAGGCTTCGTTGCGCCGGGCCTGCATTTCCTGCAGGCGGGTCTGGGCCTGCCGCCGTTCGAAATCGAGATGCAGGATCTGGTGTGACCGCGGCTCCAGACCCCGGCGAGCCAAGCCGGCGTCGAAGGCGGTGGAGGTATCGCGAATCCACTTGAGATCGTGCATGGAAGCCATCCAGAACAGGGAATGGATGGCTTATAGACGCGGCCAGCCGGGTTGTCGAGATCAGCCGTTGAAGTCGGTCTCGGGCGGGGGCTCTTCCTCGTCCCCGTCGACATCCTGCTCACCATCATCGGCCCGCTTTTTTTCGGCCATGCGCGCAGACAGGATCGACAGTTCGTAAAGAATGACCATCGGAATGGCCAGCGACAACTGGCTGACCACATCGGGAGGAGTGACCACGGCTGCGAAGATGAAGACCCCGACAATGGCGTAGCGCCGCTTTTCGGCCAGCCCGGTGGCGGTGACCAGGCCGACACGCGCCAGAAGAGTCAGCAGCACAGGCATCTGGAACGCCAGCCCGAAGGCGAAGATCAGCGTCATGATCAGCGACAGCGACTCGCTGACCTTGGCCTCCAACTGGATCGGCAGCTCATCGGCCTGGGGGATCAAATTCTCGAACCCCAGCAGGTAGGTATAGAGCATGGGAAGAACCAGGAAATAAACCAGAGCCGCCCCCAAGGTGAACAGCACCGGCGTGGCGAACAGAAACGGCAGAAAAGCACGGCGTTCTTTTTTGTAAAGGCCGGGGGCGACGAAGGCCCACAATTGCCCGGCCCAGACCGGAAAGCAAATGACGGCGGCAAAGAAGGCGGAAACCTTCACATAGGTGAAGAATGCCTCGGTCGGGGCGGTATAAATCAGGCGGCGCATGCCCCCCTTGGCTAAAGCCACGGTGGCATAAGGATCCATCAGGAAGGCGTACAGATGGGCCGAGAACGAAAAACAGACGGCGAAGACCACGATGAAGGCAAGCGCCGACCACAGCAGGCGGCGGCGCAGCTCGATCAGGTGCTCGAGCAAAGGCATGGTCTTGTCGTCGGCGCTCACGGCTCGGGGGGCTTTCGCGGAGGCTCGATTTCAGCGGAGACATCGGAAACCGCAGCTTCCGCTGGCTTGACATCATCGGAAAGGGAAAGGCTTGGCGGTTCCAGCGAACGGACGATGTCGCCGGTCGGATCGATGGTCTTCTCGATCTCGCGCCGCAAGGCATTGGGATCGGTCGCCTTCTCGACCTGGCTTTTCAGGTCCGACAGCTCGCTTTCGCGCACCATGTCGTCGACGCCGCGCTGAAACTCTCCGGCCATCTCGCGGGCCTTGCGGGTCCAGCGGCCGACCTGGCGCAACACGTCAGGCAGATCCTTGGGGCCGATGACGATCAACGCCACCACGGCCACCAAAGCCATCTCGTCCCACCCGACATCGAACATGCCAAATCGTCTCCCGACAGGGGATCAAGCGTCAGTGCTTGGCCGCATCCTTGTCGGCCGGCTTGGCGGCCGCCTGGGCGTCGATCTGCTGGGCCTGAGGCGCCGGCGAAGACGGGGCGGCAGCCTCTTCATCCTCGTTCAGCCCCTTCTTGAAGGCTTTGACGCCCTTGGCCATATCGCCCATCAGCTTCGGGATCTTTCCCGCGCCGAACAGCAGCAGCACGATGACCAGGACGATCAGCCAGTGCCAGATGCTGAAGCTACCCATGAAACGTGCCTCCCAGGCCAAGGATGAAAACTGATTGGGGGCGGATCATCGCAGATGTCCGTAAGCTCCGCAACCGCCCCTTAAGCCTTGCCGGCCTCGGCCGGATAGACATGGGCCTGGCTGGCGTCGAGCTCGGCCGCCAGCCGGGTGCCCTCGGCCGGCATGAAGTGACCTGGGACCCGGGCATGCAAGTGCAGTCCGCCGACACGCAGATGGATCAGCGAGACGCGTCCCAGCATGCGTGCCGCCAGAACCTCGGCCGTCCCTTGCGGGTCCGGGCGCAGCGCCAACCCCTCGGGACGGATCAGCAGCTCGGCCGCCTGCCCGTCTTCCAGCCCGGGTGCTGCCAGCGGACCGAAGGGGGTCTGCACCATTCCGCCGCCAACCTGAACGGGGATCAGGTTGACCTCGCCGAAGAACGAAGCGACGAAGGGAGTCGCCGGCCGCAGATACAGTTCCTCGGGTGAGCCGAACTGCACGATGCGGCCATCCTTCATCAGGGCGATGGCGTCGGCCATGAACATCGCCTCTTCGGGATCGTGGGTGACCATCAGGGTCGAGACCCCGGACGATTTCAGGACGTGCAACGTCTGGTCGCGGACCTGATCGCGCAGCCGCTTGTCCAGGCCCGAGAACGGCTCGTCCAGCAGCATCAGTCGGGGCTTGGGCGCCAGGGCCCGCGCCAGGGCGACACGCTGCTGCTGGCCGCCGGACAGCTGATGCGGCCAGGAATCGGCATAGGAATCCATGCCGACCTGCCGCAGCATCTCGTCCACCCGCCGGGACCGTTCGCCCCGGCCCAGCCGATCCAGGCCAAAAGCCACGTTGGCGGCAACGTTCAGGTGCGGGAACAGAGCGTAATCCTGAAACAGAAAGCCGACGTTGCGCGCCTCGGGCGGCAGATGAACCCCATCGCCGGATACCAGCTGGCAATTGAGCGTCACCCGGCCTCGGGACGAACGCTCCAGCCCGGCGGCGATACGCAGCGTGGTGGTCTTGCCGCAGCCGCTGGGGCCAAGCAGGCAGACCATCTGTCCGGGGGGTACCGCGACGGTGACCCCGCGCACCACCGGCTTACCGTCATAGGCATGAAAGATACCGTCAAGATACAGCCCGGCAGGGCAGGTCTGGTCCATGTCGTCGATCATTCCCCTCCTCCGGGACGCGAGCGGGCGATGGCCCGGCTTAACAGGATGACCGGAGCCAATCCGACCAGAACGATGGCCAGGGCCGGCGCCGCAGCGTCGGCCAGACGCTCGTCCGAGGCCAGGGAGAAGGTCCGCACGGCCAGAGTGTCAAAGTTGAACGGCCGCATGATCAGGGTCGCCGGCAATTCCTTCATCACATCGACGAAGACCAGCAAAGACGCCGACAGCAGGGATCCGCGGATGATCGGCACATGCACCAGCCGCAAAGTCGCCCAGGCCCCCTTTCCCAGCGTTCGGGATGCCGCCTCGATGGATGCGGTGACCTTGCCCAGCGATGCCTCGACCGCATTGAACGATACCGCCAGAAACCTGACCAGATAGGCATAGACCAGGGCGCCGACCGAACCGATCAGCAGAACCCCCGACAGCGTATTCACGACTCCCAGGGTCATCAGCGTTCCCACGGCGATGACCGATCCGGGAACGGCATAGCCCAGGCTGGCCAGCCGCACCGCACCCCGGTTCATCCATGACGGATCCAGACGCTGGGCATAGCCCAGGAGCACGGCCACCAGGACCGCGGTCACGGCGGCGGCGGCGGCCAGGACAAAGCTGTTGCGCACCAGACGCAGAAAATCGGCGGTGAACAGCGTCTCGGCCCCGCTTTGCCAGGACCACCAGGCCAGGGCCAGGGAAGGGACGGCGAATCCAAGCAGGATCGGCAGCCCGCAAAAGACCAAGGCCAGAATTCCCGCCCCCGGACCAAGGCGGAACCTGGGCAGGGTCCGCCAGCGCGACGATGTGTGATGGGTTCGCCCGGCACCACGGGACAGACGTTCCACCAGCAGCAGCACCAGGACGAAGATCATCAGGACGGCACCCAACTGTGCCGCAACGGCGGGTTGCCCCAGGCCCAGCCATGTCCGGTAGATCCCGGTGGTGAAGGTATCTACGGCGAAGTAATGAACGGTACCGAAATCGTTCAGGGTTTCCATCAAGGCCAGGGCGACGCCCGCGGCAATGGCCGGACGGGCCAGCGGCAACGCCACCTGCCGGAACGCCTGCCACGGCGACCGGCCCAGGGTCCGGCTGGCTTCCAGGACACAGACCGACTGCTCAAGAAAGGCGGCGCGGGCCAGCATGTAGACGTAGGGGTAAAGGACCATCACCATGACCCAGACGGCCCCACCCAGAGACCGGATCTCGGGGAACCAGTAATCGCGGGCGGATCCCCAGCCGAATACGGCTCGCAGCGCGGCCTGGACGGGGCCGGCATAATCCAGCAGCCCGGTGTAGGTGTAGGCCACCACATAGGCCGGCATGGCCATCGGCAGCAACAGCGCCCATTCCAGCAGCCGTGCGCCCGGGAAGCGGCACATGGTGACCAGCCAGGCGACACCGACGCCGCCGAAGGCCACCCCCGTCCCGACCCCCATCATCAGCCACAGCGAGTTGACGACGTACTCGGCCAGCACCGTTTCGACCAAATGGCGCCAGACATCTCCCGAGGGCGTCAGAACATGCAGCCCGACCACCACCACCGGCGTGCCGACCAGGACGGCGATGGCCAGAGCCGCAATGCCCCAGCCCGACAGCCGTACGCAACCGGCCGTCCCACGGGCCGGGTCCGGCCGCGCGGCAAAAGAAGAGGCAAGTTCCGTGTCAGCCATTGCAGAGGTCCGTGCGACGCAGATGCCCTCAGGAAAACTGAGGGAATTCGAGGATAATGCAAATCATTCGCGATATGCAATCCCCCCTCTGCCCCGCCTATTCGGTCCCCGCGGAAAATTCGTCGTCGTCGGCGGCCAGATCCAGTTGGGGTTCCTCTTCATCGACATCGACAGGGACCAGACCGTCGACGGCGCGGTTGCCATAGGCGTCGGCGGCGGGACGGGCATCCAGCAGACCTGCCGCCTTCAATTCCTTCAGCGACGGCAAGTCTTCCAGACTTTCCAGTCCGAACTGGTCCAGGAAACCATCCGAAGTCCCCCATTGCAGCGGCTTGCCCGGCGAGCGTCGCCGCCCGCGCGGCCGGATCCAACCGGCTTCAAACAGCAGATCCAGGGTCCCCTTGGACAGGGCGACACCGCGGACTTCCTCGATTTCGGCGCGGGTGATGGGCTGGTTATAGGCAATGATGGCCAGAACCTCGATGGCGGCACGGGACAGCCTTCGGTTTTGCACCTGCTCGACCGCCAGTTGCCCGGCCAGATCGTCGGCCGTGCGGAAGGCCCACTTGCCATCGCGGCGAACCAGATTGACCCCGCGGGCCGCGTACTGTCCCTGCAAGGTGGACAGAACCGCACCGACATCCGTTCCGGCGGGCAGTTTGTCGGCCAGGGCCCGCTCATCCAGCGGGGCGGCACTGGCGAACAGCAAAGCCTCCAGCAGACGCAGATGCTCGACCTCGCTCATGCGGCAACCTCTCCGGCCTTGATGTAGATGGGGGAATACGGCCCGCCATCCTGGCGCAACTGGACCCGCCCCTGCTTGGCCAGTTCCAGGGCTGCGATGAAGGTCGATGCGACGGCCGACTTCATCTTCAGGCTGTCCCCCTGGAAAGCCGGAAGGTAAGCGGACAGAACCGACCAGTCGGGCATCCTCCCCAGCATGCGTTCCAGACGCAGCAGGGCGTCCTCGACTGAATAAAGGTCGGGAGCCTCGATATGCAGGGTTCTGACCGACGTCCGGACGACATGGTCGGCATAGGCCTTCAGAAGATCGAACAATTGCACGTCGAACAGCGAGCGGGTCACGACAGGCACCGCCTCGGGCTGACCACGGGCAAAGACCTGCCGCCCCAGTTGCGGCCTGACCATCAAGGCCGTGCCGACGCGCTGCATCGACTCCAGGCGGCGCAGACGGAAAGCCAGAATTTCCGCCATTTCAGCCGCGCTGGGCTGGTCGGCCTCCTCGGGTTCCGGTTCGGGCAGCAGCAGGCGCGACTTCAGATAGGCAAGCCATGCCGCCATGACCAGATACTCGGCGGCCAGATCCAGATGACGTTGGCGGACGCGGGCGACGAATTCCAGATACTGGTCGGCCAGTTGCAGGATCGACAGCCGCGACAGGTCGACCTTCTGTTCACGGGCCAGGGACAGTAAAACGTCAAGCGGCCCTTCGAATCCCCCGAGTTCCAGCACAAGCCTGGCATCCGGCTCGTCGCCGGACGGACGCTCGTCCACCTGAAACACATCCCCTTGCATGGTGAGCACGCTAAATATAGTGGCTTACAGTTCAGGAGATACCATAACATGATTGCCTGAAAAAGCCAGAGCGGGCTGCGGCCAGGGTGATCGCATTTGGCGATCACCCTGGGACTGCGGCATCCCGCAACCCGCCCTTTCGCAGCCTTTGCCCTCAGGCGGAAAAGCTGGAACCGCAGCCGCAGGTCGACGTGGCGTTGGGATTGCGGAACTGGAACGAGGCTCCCATCATATCCTCGACGAAGTCCAGCTCGGTGCCGTCCAGCAGCCCTATCGAAGTCTCGTCGATGACCACCTTCACGCCGTGCTGCTCGCTGACGACGTCATCGTCGTTGACCTTGTCGTCCAGCGAAATTCCGTACTGGAACCCCGAACAGCCGCCGCCGGAAACCGCCAGGCGAAGCATCAGGTTGGGCTTTCCCTCGATGGCGATCAGGGACTGGACACGCTCGGCGGCGCTGATGGTCAGGGCGACATTGGACATGGATACGGGCCTCTAAATCGGAATTTGAATGCGGAATTGCTCCAAATTTAGCAAATGGGATGTGCCGGCGTAAAGTCCAACAGGTTGCGTTGAAGGCGGCTGGCTTGTAGTGTCCGCACATGACGTTCGGTCCCGTTTCCAGCGCCGCCAATCTTGCGCCCTATGCCTGCCGGCCAGGGGATTCGCGCGGGCGCCTGCACGTCGAGCCGGAAAGCCGGACCCGGACACCTTTCCAGCGCGACCGCGACCGTATCATCCATTCCGCCGCATTCCGCCGCCTGCAATACAAAACCCAGGTCTTCGTCTATCACGAGGGCGACAATTTCCGCACCCGACTGACCCATTCCCTGGAAGTGTCGCAGATCGCCCGCTCCATCGCCCGCGTCCTGGGACTGGACGAGGATCTGGCGGAATCCCTGGCCCTGGCCCATGACCTGGGGCACACCCCGTTCGGCCATGCCGGCGAGGACGCCCTGCAGGAGGTGCTGGCCGATTTCGGCGGATTCGACCACAACGCCCAGTCGCTGCGGGTCGTCACCAAGCTGGAACGGCGCTATGTGGAATTCGACGGGCTGAACCTTTCGTGGGAAACCCTGGAAGGGCTGGTCAAACATAACGGCCCGCTGACCGGGCCGCTGGCGGTGCGGACCGACAAACCCCTGCCGGGGGCCATCACCGAATATGTCGCCCGCCACGATCTGGAACTGGGCACCTTCGCCAGCGCCGAAGCCCAGGTGGCGGCCCTGTCCGACGACATCGCCTACAACAATCACGATATCGACGACGGTTTGCGCGCCGGGCTGTTCACCATCGGTGATCTGGCCGATGTCCCGCTGGTCGGGCCGGTGTTCCGTGCCGTCGCCCGGGAATATCCCGATGCCGAGCCGTCGCTGCATATCCACGAGGTGGTGCGCCGGATGATCGGCATGATGATCCTGGACTGCATCGCCGAAACCGGCCGGCGGGTCGAGACCTACAAGCCGGCCTGCGCTGCCGACGTTCGCGGATTGGGGGTTCCCCTGGTGGCCTTTTCCGACGAGATGCGGGCCAATGATCAGGCTTTGCGCCGTTTTCTGTTTCCCAACATGTACCGGCACTTCACCGTCAATCGGATGACCAGCAAGGGGCGCCGTGTGGTCAGGGACCTGTTCACCCTGCTGCATGCCGAACCCGAGTGCCTGCCTCCGGAATGGGGCCGGCTCTCCGATGGTCCCGGAACGGCGAAAACTGCCCGGGTGGTGGCCGACTATATCGCAGGCATGACCGACAGGTTCGCCCTAGACGAATATCGCCGCCTGTTCGATATGCAAGAAAAGCCTTAGAAAACAAGAGACAAAATGAACCTCTTCAAGCATTTTCGCGACCAGATCATCACCATCGTCGGGCAGCTTGCCGCCGCGGGCAGCCTTCCCGCCGGCCTTGATACCGGCAAAGTCACCGCCGAACCGCCGCGGGAAGCGGCACATGGCGATGTCGCCACCAACGCGGCGATGGTCCTGTCCAAGGCGGCGGGACTGAAGCCCCGCGACCTGGCCGAGATGCTGGCCGCCGAGCTGCGCAAAGTCGCGGATGTGACGGCCGTCGATATCGCCGGCCCCGGCTTCATCAACCTGCGTCTGGCCGATTCCTTCTGGGCCGCGCGGCTGGCCGACATTCTGGTGGCCGGCGCCGCCTATGGCGATGGCGAGAGCAAGAACCATCGCGTCAATGTCGAGTACGTCTCGGCCAACCCGACCGGCCCCATGCATATCGGCCATGCCCGTGGCGCGGTGGTGGGCGATGCCCTGGCGTCCTTGCTGGGCAAGGCCGGCTTCGACGTCGTCCGCGAATATTACATCAACGACGCCGGATCCCAGGTCGACGTGCTGGCCCGGTCGGTTCATCTGCGCTATCGCGAAGCGTTGGGCGAGGAGATCGGCGAAATCCCCGAAGGCCTGTACCCTGGGGATTACCTGAAGCCTGCCGGAGCGGCCCTGGCGCAGGATCTGGGCGGCAAGTTCAAGGATGCCCCGGAGCCCGAGTGGCTGCCCGCGTTCCGTCAATATGCGATTGACGCCATGATGGTGATGATCCGCGAAGATCTGGCCGCGCTGGGCGTGCGCCATGACGTCTTCACCTCCGAGCGTCAGCTGGTGGAGGGGGGCAAGGTCGATGCGGCCCTGGCTTTCCTGGAACAAAGAGGAGAGGTCTATACCGGGGTTCTGGAGCCGCCGAAGGGCAAGGTGCTGGATGATTGGGAACCCCGTCCGCAAGTCCTGTTCAGGGCCACGGCCTTCGGCGACGACGTCGACCGTCCGCTGAAGAAATCGGATGGCAGCTGGACCTACTTTGCCTCGGACATCGCCTATCACCTGGACAAGTACCGTCGCGGCTTTTCCGACATGATCGACATCTGGGGCGCCGACCACGGCGGCTATGTCAAGCGCATGCAGGCAGCGGTCAAGGCGGTCAGCGAGGACAAGGGCAGCCTGGACGTCAAGCTGTGCCAGATGGTCAACCTGCTGAAGGGCGGCCAGCCCTTCAAGATGAGCAAGCGTGCCGGGACCTTCGTCACCTTGCGCGATCTGGTGGAATCGGTCGGCAAGGACGTGGTCCGCTTCATCATGCTGACCCGCAAGAACGACGCCCATCTTGATTTCGATCTCGACAAGGTGCTGGAACAGTCGCGGGACAACCCGGTCTTTTACGTTCAATACGCCCATGCCCGCTGCCATTCCGTCCTGCGCCACGGCACCGGATTGTGGCCTGAGCTGGACATCTCGGGGCCGGCTTTGTCGGGGGCGGCACTGGCACGCTTGACCGATCCGGCCGAGCTTGGTTTGATCAAGCTGCTGGCCGGCTGGCCGCGTCTGGTGGAGAGTGCCGCCGAGGCTCACGAGCCGCACCGCGTCGCCTTCTATCTGACCGAGCTGGCAGCCGGTTTCCACGGCCTGTGGAACAAGGGCAAGGACGACGTGCAACTGCGATTTCTGCTTGAAGATGACCGCGAGCTCTCGACAGCCCGGCTGGGCCTGTTGCGGGCGGTGGCGACGGTGATCGCCTCGGGCCTGTTCATCTTCGGCGTCGAGCCGGTGGAGGAAATGCGCTGACATGGCAGGCCATCCCGGCGACGATTTCGATCGCGACATCCTCGACATCATTCCCGCCCGCTACGACGCTGATGCCGATTCGCGTCAGGCCCGTGCCGGTTCGCGGTTGCGTGTCACGGTCACTCTGGTGGCGGCGGTAGTGGCCGTCGGGGGGATCGTCGCCGCCGGCTGGCACTTCATGGGGGGAAAGAAGGTGGGAGGACCGGGAGTGCCGGTCATCCGGGCCGACGAACGGCCGATCAAGATCCGCCCCGATGATCGTGGCGGCATGCAGGTCCCCAATCAGGACAAACTGATTTACGAACGGCTGGAACAGGGCGAGGGCGACAGCAAGGTGGAACGCCTGCTGCCGGCCCCGGAAAAGCCGCAGGTTCCACCCAAAGCGGCGGCTCAGCCGGAACCGCCGCGGCCAGCCCCCCCCCTCCTCCCGCTCCTCCGGTCGTGCAGGCCCCCGCTCCCGTTGCGCCGCCCGCTCCGGCTCCGGTCAAGCCCGCAGAGCCGCCGGCCGTCAAGCCCGCCCCGCCGCCGCCCGTCGCCAAGCTTCCGGAACAGGTGCCGACCAAGTCCGTCCCTGCCGCAGCCCCGCCGCCGGCGGCCAAAGTCGTCCCGGGCGGCGACTATCTCATCCAGTTGGGGGCGTTGCGCTCGGCCCCTGATGCCGAAAAGGAATGGACCCGCATCCAAAAGGCCAACGGCGACCTGCTGGCTGGATTGAAATCCGACGTGGTCCGGGTCGAACTGGGCGAAAAAGGCGTGTTCTGGCGCCTGCGCGCCGGGCCGCTTTCGGAAAATGCGGCCCGCCACCTGTGTGCCGAACTGAAGCCCCGCAACCAAGGCTGCATCGTTGCCCATAAGTAAAGACATCCCGGGAGCGGGCATTTTCGGCTGCGCTGGTCTGGCATTGTCCGACGAGGAACGGCGGTTCTTCGCCGCTGTCAATCCGCTGGGCTTCATCCTGTTCGCCCGCAATATCGACCATCCGGCCCAGGTCCGTCGTCTGGTCGATGATCTGCGGGCCTGCATCGGCCGTGCCGACGCTCCGGTTCTGATCGATCAGGAGGGTGGCCGGGTCCAGCGCCTGCGTCCGCCGCACTGGCGCAAGGCCCCTCCGGGCACGGCATTCTCCCAACTGGCGGACCGCGCCCCGGATAAAGCCGCCGAGGCGCTACGCCTCAATTTCCGCCTGATCGGGCGGGAACTGGCCGAACTGGGCATTGATGTCGATTGCGCTCCGGTCCTGGACGTCCCCGTTCCCGGTGCCCACGATGTCATCGGCGACCGGGCCTATGGCCATACCCCGCCCCAGGTCGCCGCTCTGGGGCAAGCGGTTTGCGACGGGTTGCTGGACGAGGGAATTCTGCCCGTCATCAAGCACATCCCCGGCCACGGTAGGGCTATGGTCGACAGCCATCTCGCCCTGCCGGTGGTCCAGACCGGCCTGGCGGAACTGGAGGCATGCGACTTCGCCCCGTTCCGCACCCTGGCCGACCAGCCCTGGGCCATGACCGCCCATGTGGTCTACACCGCCATCGACGATAGTGCCCCGGCGACCATTTCCGCCACGGTCATCCGCGATATCATCCGCACCGCCATCGGCTTTCATGGAGTGCTGGTTTCCGACGATCTGTCGATGCAGGCATTGGGCGGGGATTTTGCTCACCGGACGGCAGCGGCCCTGGCCGCCGGTTGCGACGTGGTCCTGCATTGCAACGGCAACATGAGCGAGATGCAGGCAGTGGCATCGGCCCTGCGGCCCCTGACCGCTCTTGCCTGTGACCGTATCGCCCGTGCCGCAGCCCAAAAACGCACCCCGTCCGACTTCGATCGTGTCGCCGCCGCGGCATATGTCGAAAGCCTGCTGGCATGATGAGCGCCACCAGCCTGATCCAGCAAATTTCGGTGACGGCCCTGCCGCTGATCTTTGCCGTGACCTTGCACGAGGCGGCACACGGCTATGCCGCCCTGGCCCTGGGTGACGACACCGCCCAGCGCCAGGGCCGCCTGTCGCTCTATCCGTTGCGCCACATCGATCCCCTGGGCAGCATCGTCGTTCCGGCACTGCTGCTGATGGCCGGCGGCTTCCTGTTCGGCTGGGCCAAGCCGGTTCCGGTGGATTTCCGCCGTCTGCACCATCCCCGCCTGGGCATGGTTCTGGTGGCCGGGGCCGGTCCGGCCGCCAACATCGTCATGGCCATCCTGGCGGTGCTGCTGATCGGCTTCGTCGGCGACCTTCCATCGGCCGGCATCGACTGGGCCCGGCTCAATCTGGCCAACGCCATATATCTCAATCTGCTTCTGGCGGTCTTCAACATGATCCCGATTCCCCCCCTGGATGGTGGCCGGGTCGCCGTCGGACTGCTGCCTCGTCCGCTGGCCGTTCTGCTGGCCCGGCTGGAAAATGCCGGTATGCTGATCGTCATCGGCGCACTGATGGTCCTGCCCCCGGTCAGCGGTCTGCTGGGCTATCGCATCGATCTGTTCGATCTGGCGATCAATCCGGCGATCACCATGCTGCTGGAAGTACTGGTGATGGTGTTCGGACGCTGATCACCATCTGGAACAGCGCGACGCCACCTCGCGGTAGCTTTCCGGGGTATCCAGAACGGCATTCCCCCGCTTGAGTTCGGCATCGAAGGCGGCCAGGGCCGGAGCCATTTCCCCCTGGATGCGCCGAACCAGGCCGTTGGTGACAATAGAATCGTTGCGGGTGGCCAGAAAGGGTTGGACCCGTCCTGCCGCAGCCTTCAAAGCGGCCTCGATTTGCGGCAGATGGCGGTCATAGGTCGTTTGTGCGACTCCGACATGCTGGTTTTCATGGTCGCGGGTCGCCGTAAAAGGACAGCTGCCCGGACGATGTTCGAAGGCGATGAAAACCTCGATCGAGGCGATATGCCACTTCGCCCGCAAATTCTTCAGGCGATAACAGGCCAATTGCCCCCCGACGGGCATGATTTCGACCTCGGCGGACAAGGTGAACTGGGTCTGGACATTGGTCAGCCCCTGCCGCCGCAATGCGCCGACACCGCCTAGACCGGCGATGGTGCGGTCATTGCGATAAACGGGCTTCGCCTTGAAGGGTTCCAAAGTGACCTGAGGCGGGCGGTCCCAGCCGGCGACGGCCGGACAATCGCCCGCCTGGGCCGGCATGGCGGACAGAACCAGCATGGCCAGCACCGACACCCCCTCCCGCAATGCGCGGAAATCGGCTACCACTTGACCGGCCTTCCCATACGCGAGTTCTCCATGACCATCCGCATCGCTACCTGGAACGTGAATTCCGTCAATGCCCGCCTGCCCAATGTGGTGGAATGGCTGCGGGACGCCAACCCCGATGTGCTGGTCCTGCAAGAAATCAAATGTCCGGACGACAAGTTCCCCCGTTTCGAACTTGAAGCGGCGGGATGGCGCTGTGCCGTGCATGGACAGAAAAGCTATAACGGCGTCGCCATTCTGTCACGCCATCCCATCGATGCCGTATCGACCGGCCTGCCCGGCGACCAGTCCGACGAACAGGCCCGGTGGATCGAGGCGACCGTTCAGGGAATCCGCATCGTCTCCCTGTATCTGCCCAACGGCAACCCGGCCCCGGGCGATAAGTTTTCCTACAAGCTGGCTTGGATGCGCAGGATGATCGAGCGGACCAGAGCCCTGTTGGCCGAGGAACACCCCCTGGTCCTGGCTGGGGACTACAATGTCTGCCCCACCGATGCCGACCTGTACGACCCGGATGGCTGGCAGTCCGATGCGCTGTGCCGGCCGGAAAGCCGGGCCTTGTTCCGGGAGCTTTGCCACCTGGGCCTGACCGAGGCCTTTCGGTCTTTGCATCCAGAACCGGGCCGCTACACCTTCTGGGATTACCAGGGCGGCGCCTGGTCCCGGGGGGAAGGCCTGCGGATCGATCATTTTCTGCTGTCGCCCCAGACCGCCGACCGGCTGGTCGCCTGCGACATCGACAAGGCACCCAGGGGCCGCGACAAAGCCAGCGATCATACCCCGATCTGGGTTGAGCTGCGGCGATAGCCCGTTCCCCAGCCGTGAAGCCAATAAGGTTCTGTTGTGTCAGGATCTCAATCATATTTTAAGTGTTGCGAATAAGTATCATAATTGTTATTCATTCCGCGCCATATTGCGGCGCACAAACGAGCACGGAAACGCGGCCCCATGTCGAATATCATCGAAAAGACGGTTCTGGACGTTCACCACTGGACTGACACGCTGTTCACCCTGCGGCTGGACCGCGATCAGGGGTTTCGCTTCGACAACGGGCAATTCGCCATGATCGGGCTGATGGTGGACGGCCGCCCCCTGATGCGGGCCTATTCGATGGTCAGCGCCAACTACGAGGAACATCTTGAATTTCTGTCGATCCGGGTGCCGGACGGGCCGCTGACATCGCGCTTGGCCTGTGTCAAGCCGGGGGACACCATCCTGGTCAATAAAAAGACCACCGGAACCCTGGTTCTGGACAACCTGCGACCGGGCCGGCGCGTCTATCTGCTGGCCACCGGGACGGGCTTGGCCCCGTTCCTGTCCATCATCAAGGACCCCGACCTTTACCAACGATTCGATCAGGTCGTCCTGGTCCATTGCGTCCGCCATGTCGCCGATCTGGTCTACGGTGATTTCATCACCGACGAACTGCCGAAGAACGAATTCTTCGGTGCCGAGGCCCGCCACAAGCTGATCTACTACCCCACAGTCACCCGCGAACCGTTCCGCAACCAGGGACGCATCACCGATCTGGTCCGTTCCGGAAAATTGTTCGCCGATCTTGGGTTCCCCCCCCTCGACCGAACCGAGGACCGGGTGATGATCTGCGGCAATCCTCATATGATGACCGAACTGTGCGAACAGTTGGATGGACTGGGCTTCGACCAGGGCAGTCATGCCGGCGCAGGCGATTACGTCATCGAAAAGGCATTCGCCGAAAAATAAACTCAGGCGAAGACGAAGGGGACGCCGCGGCTGTGACGATAGTCCTGGCCGTGCCGCACCCTGGCCGGGGAAATACCGGCACGGGCTTCGATCAGAAGCGTCTCGATCCGCCGGTCGGTCAGGCGGTACCGGGGGTCAAGACCGATCTCGGCCAAGGTGGGACACGATTGGCCAAAAACGTGCCGGTAAAGATCGCCCATCATGGCATAGCGACCGGCCATCAGCATGTTGCAGGCGTTTTTGACCACACCGACATCGGTGGGGACGTTCATATGCAGGCTGGTCACCAGCATAACCGATACCGCGTGCAGCACGTCATAGCGGACGTGGGCGATGAACACGTCCAGATCATGGGCCGTCAGCGCCAGCCGCTCGCGGGCAGAGACACGGATCAGGCCGCCCAGCAGCAGGCTGAAGAACTCCGGCACCCCCCATTCCATACCCAGTCCCACCGATGACAGGGATTCGAGCGCAGAGAATGCCGGATGCCCGGCGACCAGCCGCTGGATCAGGACATTGTCCGCGACACCCCACAGCATCGGCTGGTCCTGATCGGCAGCGGCAATTCCCAGGCCGCCGAACAGCTGGCGATACATGACCATATGGGTCCTGGCCCGCAGCAGATGCCCCAAATCGGGATAGGTCTCGACCGCATGGCTGCCGACGCCGTATTCGTCGGCCACCAGCTGCGCCAGGGCGATCTGGGTTATTTCCGAGACATGTTCGTTCAGGCTGCCATAGGGAAGATCCATCAAGCCATTGAACCGCCCGATGGCCAGCGCCACGCATTGACGGGTATTCTTGATCTGATTGAAATAAGCGATGGCAAAAGAGGCGATCTGCGACGGATCGATCCGTCCCTCGAACACGCGGACGAAAAAGGGATGACGCCAGACCGGGTGGCTCATCACATGATCGTGCAAATCCAGGAACAGCCGTTCCAGCGCCCCGGGGGAAAACAGCGCGATCCGGTGGAACGGGTGATCGGGCGGCGTGCGGTCGCGCAGTTCGGAAAACAGACCGTGCAGGGTGCAACCGGGCTTCTCGGCCTGCCCGACGATAGCGGTGAAATCGTGGCGCTGGCTGTCGCGGAACGCGGCCAGGACCTGTTCGGCGGTCATATCCAGAAGGTCCGGCAACGGATGCACCGCTGCGGGCAAACGGGGCCTTCCATCCTGCACAACGATCAGATCGCTGAACGACGCCGAGCTCACCGCTTGCCCCCCTTGCGCATCAGCCGCGACAGGCAAATCAACAGACCGCGCGCCGAGATCGGCTTTTCCATGAATTCGCTGGCCCCGGCCTCCAGGGCGACATCCCGACTGGCGATCCGTTCATGCCCCGATAAAATCAGGACCGGCATGGAGGTCTGCCCCCGCTCCAGACGCAACCAGCGGACCAGATCCAGCCCGCTTTCGGCGGCCACGTGCCAATCCGAGACCAGGATGTCGCAATCGGCACCGCACAGGATTGCCTTCGCCGCGTCGAGATTGGAGGCGACACGGATATCGCGGACCCCCACCCCTTCCAGAATGGTTCGCATCACCTGAGCGAAATTCTGATTATCGTCGACGACCAGAATGCGAAGGGATCGCCAGTCCAAGACCGTCTTTCCGGCTGAATCTCCGGCCAGACTGACCGATTCGGCAGCCATCGTCGCATCCGGATGGCCGACGACCCAGCTTCGGTAATCCATATCGGACGAACAGATGTGCTCAATCAGCCACTTGTTGAGAAAATTCAGGCAATCCCTGGCCCGGACCGCCGTCTGGTCCCGTTGATAGCCGCCGCGCAGGTCGCAGACCTGCTGCGACAGCCGGCGGTGCATCCGGCTGTGGGCTGCCAGAGAAGGATAACGGCAAACCTCCATCACCCGCTCCTCGCGGGCGAAATGGCATCCGGCGTATTCCTCCAAGGCCTGCAGAACGCTGCCCAGGGTCGCATATTCTTCGGAATCGCCAAGGGAACGATGAAGATTGTTGATCAGACCCACCAGGGTCTTGTGGTCGGCGTCCAAGATCGGGACGCCGACGCTCATCATCTCGCTCCAGGCGATTGCCCCCATCAGCGGCGGTCCAGTTGCGAGACGTCGCGGACGGCGCCGCGTGCGGCGCTGGTGGTCATGGCGGCATAGGCCTTCAGGGCTGGGCTGACCGGGCGGTCACGGTTTTCCGGCTGCCACGCCTTGCCCCCGCGCCCCGTCATGATCTGGCGTCGCCGCTCCAGTTCCTCGGCCGAAACCTCGACATTGATCGACCGATTGGGAATGTCGATGGCCACCATGTCCCCGGCCTGGACCAGACCGATGGCGCCCCCCTCGGCGGCTTCCGGCGAAGCGTGGCCGATGGACAGACCCGAAGTGCCGCCCGAGAACCGCCCGTCGGTGATCAGTGCACACTGCTTCCCCAGGCCCATGCTTTTCAGATAGCTGGTGGGATAGAGCATTTCCTGCATTCCCGGGCCGCCCTTGGGGCCCTCGTAGCGGACCACCACCACGTCACCGGCCTGGACCACGCCGCCCAGAATCTTGGCGACGGCTTCTTCCTGGCTTTCGCAGATCACCGCCGGGCCGCGGAAGGTCAGGCAGCTTTCGTCGACACCGGCGGTCTTGACGATGCAGCCGTCCAGGGCGATGTTGCCGAACAGCACGGCAAGGCCGCCATCCTTGGAAAAAGCAGACTCAACCGAACGGATGACGCCGGTCTTGCGATCATCGTCGACGGCATCCCAGCGCCGGGCCTGCCCGAATGCTTCGGTCGTGCGGATGCCGGCCGGAGCGGCGCGATAGAATTCCAGAACCTTGGGGTCGCTGGTGCGGCTGATGTCCCAGCGTTCCAGCGCCTGGGCCAAAGTGCCGGAATGGACGGTGCCGCACTGGGCATGCAGCAGACCGCCCCGCTCCAACTGCCCCAGGATACCCATGATGCCGCCGGCCCGGTGGACGTCCTCGATATGAACGTCGGGGATGTTCGGGGCCACCTTGCACAGGCAGGGAACGCGCCGGCTCAGGCGGTCGATGTCGGCCATGCCGAATTCGACCCCGGCTTCCTGCGCTGCCGCCAGCAGATGCAGCACGGTATTGGTGGAACCGCCCATCGCGATATCCAGGGTCATGGCATTCTCAAATGCCTGAAAGGTGGCGATGGAGCGCGGCAGGACCGAGCTATCGTTGCCCTCGTAATAGGCCCGGGTGATGGCGACGATCCGCCGCCCGGCTTCCAGGAACAGCTCCTTGCGATCGGCATGGGTGGCGACCACGGTCCCGTTGCCCGGCAACGACAAGCCCAAAGCCTCGGTCAGGCAGTTCATGGAATTGGCGGTGAACATGCCGGAGCACGAACCGCAGGTCGGACAGCTTTCCCGTTCGAAAGCCAAGGCCTCCTCGTCGGAAACCGTCTTGTCGGCCCCCTTGATCATGGCGTCGATCAGGTCGACGGCATGGGTCTGGCCCTTGAAAGTGACCTTGCCGGCCTCCATCGGTCCGCCGGAAACGAAAACGGTCGGAATGTTCAGGCGTAGCGAGGCCATCATCATGCCGGGCGTGATCTTGTCGCAATTCGAGATGCACACCATGGCGTCGGCTGTATGGGCGTTGACCATATACTCGACTGAATCGGCGATGATTTCCCGGCTGGGCAGGGAATACAGCATGCCTGCATGGCCCATCGCGATCCCGTCATCGATGGCGATGGTGTTGAATTCCTTGGCGACGCCTCCGGCCTTTTCGATCTCGCGGGCGACCATCTGCCCCAGGTCCTTCAGATGGACGTGACCCGGCACGAACTGGGTGAAGGAATTGACCACCGCGATGATCGGTTTGCCGAAATCCTCGTCCTTCATGCCCGTGGCACGCCACAGGCCGCGGGCTCCCGACATGTTGCGACCGTGGGTGGATGTGCGGGAACGGTAGTCCGGCATGGCAGGCAAACCCTTTGAAAAGTGCGACAAAGTTCATGAAAAATACCCGCTCGGTCGCCCGAGCGAAAGCTTTTATGCTTGCTGGCCGCTGACCAGCAGTCCGTCTTGCAGGCGGACCTGGCGATCCATACGGCGGGCCAGATCGGGATTGTGGGTGGCGATCAGCGCCGCCACCCCGGTCGACCGCACCAGCCGCAGCAATTCTGCGAAGACGGATTCCGCCGTATGGGGATCAAGGTTGCCGGTGGGTTCGTCGGCCAGCAGCACCTTGGGCTGGTTGGCCAGGGCCCGGCAAATGGCGACACGCTGCTGCTCGCCGCCGGACAACTGGCCGGGACGATGGTCCGCCCGGGCCTTCAGCCCCATCCGTTCCAGCAGGTCCAGGGCTCGCAGACGGGCTGCGGATTGGGGCTGCCCGGCAATCATCTGCGGCAGGATCACGTTCTCGACCGCGGAAAACTCCGGCAGCAGATGATGGTACTGGTAGACGAAGCCCAGATGCGAACGACGCAGGCGGGTGCGCCGGTCGTCGGACAGCGAACCGCACGCCTCTCCCCCCAGCCGGACATCGCCGGAATCAGGACGTTCCAACAACCCGGCGATGTGCAGCAAGGTCGACTTGCCGGCACCTGACGGTCCCACCAGGGCGACGATCTCTCCGGGGCGCACCGCAAGGTCGGCCCCGGCCAGCACGTCCAGGCGATCCTTGCCCTGCGCGAAACTGCGCCGGATTGCATCCAGTCTCAGGCCGCCCTCACTCATAGCGCAGGGCCTCCACCGGGTCCAGGGCCGCGGCCCGCCAACTGGGATAGATGGTGGCGGCAAAGGACAGACCCAGGGCCATCAGCACCACCGTCACCACCTCGCCGGAATCGACACGGGCCGGCAGCTGGGTCAGGAAATAGATTTCCGCGGCGAAGAGATCCCGGCCGACGATGGCCTGGATGAACTGGCGGATATTCTCGATATGCGTGGCGAACCATACGCCCAGCAGAGTGCCGCAGACGGTGCCCACCACGCCGACCGAGGCGCCGGACAGGAAGAAGATGCGCATGATCATGCCCCGCGTCGCCCCCATCGTCCGCAGGATGGCGATATCCCGGCCCTTATCCTTCACCAGCATGATCAGGGACGAGATGATGTTGAAGGCGGCCACCAGGATGATCAGCGTCAAAATCAGAAACATGACGTTGCGTTCGACCTGGATGGCGTTGAAGAAGCTGGCATTGGCCTGCTGCCAGTCATAGATGCGGACGGCCCCGCCGGTCAGACGGGCGATGGCGGCCCGGGTTTCCGGGACGCGGTCGGGATTGTCCAGGAACACTTCGACCTGGGTCACGGCCTCGGGCAACTTGAAATAGGTCTGCGCCGCTTCCAGCGGCATGAAAACGAAGCTGGAATCATATTCGAACATTCCGGCGTTGAAGGTCCCCGAGACCACATAGCCCCGCATGCGTGGCACCGTCCCGAACGCCGTGGCATTGCCCTTGGGCGAGATCAGGGTGATGGTGTCGCCGACCTGCAATCCCAGTTTCTCGGCCAGCCGGTAACCGATCAGCACCCCCTCGCCGGCTTTGAACTCGGCCGCGCTTCCGCCCAGCTTGTTGCGGATGATGTCCCGGGCCAGCAGGTCGTCCGGTCGCACCCCGCGGACGACGGCCCCACCGGCGGCCGCGGGGGACGTGGCCATGACCTGTCCCTCGACGGTGGGAATCGCCCGGATGACGCCGGGCATCTTGCGGATGGCGTCGGCCAGCGGGTCGTAATCGACCAAAGCCGTCCCCGTACCATAAATGCCGATATGGCCGTTGATGCCCAGGATGCGGGACAGCAGCTCCTGACGGAACCCGTTCATCACCGCCATCACCACGATCAGGGTCGCCACCCCCAGACCGATCCCCAGCAAGGAGAAGCCGGCGATGACAGAAATGAACCCTTCCTTGCGGCGCGCGCGGAGATAGCGGAACGCCACCATTCGCTCGAAGGCACCAAAGATCATCACCCCCCCTTACGCTCAGGCGCCCAGACGGGCCAGAGCCGATTCGACCGACAGTTCCTGTTTTTCGCCGGTATGGCGGTTTTTCAGTTCGACCAGCCCCTGGGCAACCCCCTTGGGGCCTGCCACCAGTTGCCACGGCAGACCGATAAGGTCCATGTCGGCGAACTTGACGCCCGCCCGCTCGTCACGGTCGTCGTAGAGAACCTCGATTCCGGCCGCCGACAACTTGGCATAGGCGTCTTCGCAGACCGTGTCGCACGCGGCATCGCCGGTCTTCAGGTTGACGATGCCGACCTTGAACGGAGCCACCGCTTCGGGCCACTTGATGCCGCGATCATCGTGGTAAGCTTCGATGATGGCGCCGACAAGGCGGGAAACGCCGATTCCATAGGACCCCATCTCCACGGTGACCGGAGTGCCATCCGGCCCCGCCACCCGCGCGCCCATCGCCTCGGAATATTTCGTCCCGAAATAGAAGATGTGGCCGACCTCGATGCCGCGGGCCACCTTCAGACGGTCGGGCGGTGGACAATTGGGAGCGTCGGGAGAATGCTTTTCGTCGGTGACGGCGTAAAGAGTCGACAGGGCGTCGAGGTCGATGGCGTCCTTGGCGGCCAGTTCGTCATAGGCGACGTCGTAATAGACGCCGGATTCGCCGGTCTCGGCCAGAACGTGGAACTCATGGGTCAGATTGCCGCCGATGGCCCCGGAATCCGCCGCCATCGGCACCGCCGTCAGGCCCATGCGCTTGAAGGTGCGCAGATAGGCGTTGAACATGGCGGTATAGGACCGCTTGGCCCCCTCGTAATCCAGGTCGAACGAGTAGGAATCCTTCATCAGGAACTCGCGTCCGCGCATCACCCCGAAACGCGGACGGACCTCGTCACGGAATTTCCACTGGATATGGTAGAGAATCCTCGGCAGCTCGCGATAGCTTTTGACGTTGTCGCGGAAGATCTGGGTGATCAGTTCCTCGTTGGTCGGCCCATACAGCATTTCCCGGTCGTGACGATCGGTAAAACGCAGCATTTCCTTGCCGTAGGCGTCATATCGCCCGGATTCCCGCCAGATTTCAGCCGATTGAATGGTCGGCATCAGCAATTCCTGCGCTCCGGCGGCGTCCTGCTCTTCGCGAACGATCTGCTCGATCTTGCGCAGAACCCGCCACCCCATCGGCAGCCAGGTATAGATACCCGAGGCCGACTGGCGGATCATGCCTGCACGCAGCATCAGACGGTGCGAGGCGATCTGGGCCTCGGCCGGAATCTCCTTGAGGGTCGGCAGGAAGTAGCTGGACAGACGCATGGAATCCTCGGGACAGAAAGCAGGATGGACCCGCCCGATGGCGGGCAGCCGACTTTAGGCAATGCCTGGCCCGAAAACAATGGGGGAACGGCTATTTCACAGGGTGATCGCCGAATGCGATCACCCTGGGCTATTTCACGCCGCGCCGGGCGCAGGCATTGGCCAGTTCCTGCTGCTCGGCACTGCCCAGCGGCTGGCCGTTCAGGGTGAAAGTACCTTTGGCCACATCGTATTTGACCATGCCCAGGGTCGTCTGGCTGTCGCCCAGCCCCTGGGTGGCATACCCCTTGCCCGACATCGGCTTGATGGTGATGGGGATTTCCAGGATTTCGGGCAGCAACTGCCGGCCGATGTCGCCGCCGCTGCCGGGAAGATCGGCCGGGGCGACCTTGCGCCCCCCCGCCCCCTCACCGGGTTTGTAGGCGACGTCGGCCGAGGGGGTGTGGCGGACCAGACGGGCGCAATCCGAACCGGTGATGGACACCTTCGACGATGAAGATTGCGCGAGGACCGGAGAGTCCCCCCCTGCGACACAACAGCCGACAACGACGAGAAGCATCCGCGGCGTCATGATGGAGCGCCTCCTGGTCGAGAGAAACCGATGAATGCTCGCGCAACCGAAGGGCAAGAGCAACATTTTCCCCGGCACACCGGAAACAAGGAAACATTCAGCAAAAAAATGGGTGACTGAAGTCATGAAATTGCGTAGTGTCGGTGAAAGCCCAGCCGATGGGCATGGGGAAAGCCGAAACGGCGCCCCGCATGCGGCTCAGGTTTAGGGAGGAAGTCGCCGGGTGGCCCGATGGTCGCCTGCGCGCGGAGACGCAGGGATGGCAAGATCAGAGCACTGATCTTGCCATTTTGCATTCCGGGTCCATCCACGGCGGAACCAACGCGGCGATACGGGCAAAAGCCGGACAATCCGGACGATGTGCTCCGGGCAGGACGCCGATGCTCATCAGGAACTCGTTGACGATCTCCCCTCCCATGAACACGAAGGTCCGGCGGAACAGCCTGACCCACTCCTCCTTGGCCCGGGGATGGTGGGCGGCAATCCAGGCCGCGAACGAACCATGCCGCCCGCTCAGCTCCTGCAGACGTCCGGCGTTCTCGATGATGGACAAAATCTTGCGGCGATTGCGGATGATGCCTGCGTCGGCCATCAGGCGGGCGACATCGGCCTCGCCATAGGCGGCCACGCGGGCCGGTACGAAACCGTCAAAGGCGGCGACCATTGCCGGACGCTTTTTCAAAACGATCAGCCACGACAGCCCTGCCTGCATGATCTCAAGCGACAGGCGTTCGAACAGAAGCGTCTCGTCGGTCAGGGGGAAGCCGTATTCCCCATCATGGTAGGGACCGTGGAAAGGATGGCCGGGGGCGACGTCGCAATACCAGCTCATGGCCGCCCCCTTGGTTGTCAGGCCTGTTCCAGTTCCACCAGCGTACCGCAGAAATCCTTGGGATGCAGAAACAGGACCGGCTTGTCATGGGCGCCGATCTTCGGGTTTCCGTCGCCGAGAACGCGGGCACCCTCGGCTTTCAGGCGATCGCGGGCGGCATGGATGTCCTCGACCTCGTAGCAGATATGGTGGATGCCTCCGGCCGTGTTCTTCTCAAGAAAACCGGCGATCGGGGAATTTTCCCCCAGCGGGTGCAGCAACTCGATCTTGGTATTGGGCAACTCGACGAAAATCACCGTCACCCCGTGGGCCGGCTGGGCCAGAGGTGGGGAAACCTTGGCGCCCAAGGTATCGCGATACAGCTTGGCGGCAGCGTCCAGATCCGGAACGGCGATGGCGACGTGATTAAGCTTTCCGATCATCAGGCCCTCGAAAAACGTGGTATCCGACGCCCTCATAACACAGCTGGAAGCAAAATCCGATAATCGCTTGCGCCGACCGGCCTTTGCGCATTACCACTTTCCCAGCCATTTTCCGCAGGCTCGGAGATCTTTTCTTGCAGGACCTGCCGCCCCAATCCGACAAGGATATGCTGCAAGAACCCGGGAACGGGTTCCCCGGTATGGGGATGCCTGTTTGGATCCAGGTCGCCAATGGCCTGTTCCTGACGATTTTGCTGGCGGCTTCGTCCGTGTTCGTCTGGGTGATGGGCTCGCTGCCGCGGATCGACGGGCAGATCCCGGTGCGTGGTCTGGAACTGCCCGCCCAGATCAGCCGTGACCGCGTCGGGATTCCCAAAGTCACCGCCCGCTCGTCACACGACGCATTCTTCACCATCGGCTGGATTCACGCCCAGGATCGCCTGTGGCAGATGGAGTGGCAGCGCCGGATCGGTGCCGGCCGTCTGGCTGAGTTGGTCGGCCCGTCCGCCGTCGCCAGCGACCGCTTCATGCGCACCCTGGGGCTGTATCGTCTGGCTGCGGCCGATGTGGACCGGCTGGACCAGCCGACACACGAGGCGTTGACGGCCTACGCCGAAGGCGTCAATTCCTGGCTTGATGCCAACCGATACCGGCTTCCCCCAGAATTCATCCTGCTGAACGCCGTTCCCGAGCCCTGGACACCGGCGGATTCCCTGGTATGGGGACGGATGATGGCCCTGCAGTTGGCCGGTGACTGGCGCGACGACCTGCTGCGGGCGAAGCTGTCCGGCCGGCTTGGTCCGCGCCGCCTGAATGAATTGTGGCCGTCAACGGCCGGCGCCCCGGTTGCGATATCGCCCGGCGAGGCCCAGTCCTTGCTGTCCAGTCTGCCCGAGGTTCTGCTGCCCCGGCAGGCGTCGAATGCCTGGGCCGTCTCGGGAGCCCTGACCGCCTCGGGGAAGCCGCTGCTGGCCAACGATCCCCACCTGCCCTTCCAAAGCCCGAGCCTGTGGTACCTGCTGGCCGTCGAAGCTCCGGGAATCCAATTGTCCGGGGCGACGATCCCCGGCAATCCGTTCCATCTGGTCGCTCATAACGGGCGGATTGCCTGGGGGTTGACCGCCAGTCAAGCCGATACCGTCGATCTGGTGGCCGAGCGCCTGTCCGCCGATGGCGGCTATCAGCACGGCAGGACCACCCGCCCCTTCTCCCATCGCATGGAAACCATCAGGGTCAAGGGTGGAGCCGACATCGTCCTGGCCGTTCGCGAAACCATGCGCGGCCCCGTCATGTCCGACCTGATTGGCGATCGGGACCCGACCTCGGCGGAGCGCGTTCTGGTCCTGCGGGCAGTGGCTCTTGAACCCGATGACCTGACCGCCCAGGCTTTCCTGAAGATCGGCAGGGCGGTCGATTGGCGGGGATTCTCCGCCGCGCTCAAGGACTTTCACAGCCCGGCACTCAATCTGATCTACGCCGATACCGAGGGCGGCATCGGGTTCATGAGCGCCGGCCGCGTTCCCCGCCGCAAGGGCGGTGACGGAACGCTTCCGGCCGAGGGATGGTCCGGCCGGGGGGAATGGCAGGGCTGGGTTCCGTTTGACCGGCTGCCGCAGGACTTCAATCCGAAGTCCCAGAAAATCGTCAACGCCAATACCAGGATGACGAAAGATTCATACCCGTTCCTGATCTCGGCCACATGGCCTGACGGCAGCCGTGCCGAACGGATTTCCCAATTGCTGGAGGGAAGAAAGGGGCTGACGGCCGCCGATATGGCCGCCATCCAGCTCGATGAGGTTTCCCTGCCGGCGCTGGAGTTGAAGGAACTGTTCGGCATTCCAGAAACTGCGCCGCCGCGGGTGATGGAAGCGGCGCGGATGCTGACCGCCTGGGATGGCAGGATGGAGGCATCCCGCCCGGAACCGCTGATCTTCTCCGCCTGGGCCGACGAGGTGTGGCGCGGCCTGTTCACCGACGATCTGGCCGAAGACTTCGTCCATTTCCGTTCCGTGCGCCCCACCGCCCTGATCGACGCCCTAACACGCAATCGCCACTGGTGCGACGACGCCCGTACCCCTGAGCCGGAATCATGCGAGCAGCAGATTCAGGCCGGACTGGAACGGGCCATGCAAAATCTGACCAGCCGATTCGGTCCCGATTTCCGCGCGTGGCGGTGGGGCGAAGCGCACCGCGCCACTTTTCAACATCCGATCCTGAAGAATGTGCCGCTGCTGTCCGGACTGGGAAGCACCGAGATCGCCACCGGCGGCGACGACTTCACCATCAATCGCGGCACCTTCATCCCCGGTCAGTTCCAACACGTTCACGGGCCGGGATTGCGGGCGGTCTTCGATCTGTCCGACTTGAGCGCCAGCACCTTCGCGATCGCCCTGGGACAGGCGGGAAACCCCCTGTCACGGCACTATGCCGACCAGGGGCCGGCCTGGCGAAGCGGAGCAGGCTTCGCCATCGGCAAACGGCAAGGAGAGTATGCCGCAACCCTGGAGCTGTTCCCCGGCTATTGATCAGGGCGGTGGGGTGCGTCGGATGTCGCGGTCTCTTAAGGGGTCCCCGCGCCGCAATCCATGTATCCCCCGCGGAAATACAGCAGAGGCGCCCCGCCCTCTTCGTGCCGGAGATTTTCAACCCGACCGATGAAAATCCGATGATCGCCCCCATCCACCGTATCGACCAGAGAGCATTCCAGGCTGGCCAGGCAGCCGCCAAGCAGCGGAACCCCGGAAGCGCCCGCGCTCCAGTCGATTCCGGCCCACTTGTCCTCCGCGCGGCTGGCAAAGCGGGTCGACAGATCCTTCTGGCTTTCCGCCAGGATGTTGACGGCAAAATGCCCGAACCCCTGAAACGCGGTCAGGCTGGATGTCTTGTTTCCCAGGCAGAACAGGACCAAAGGCGGATCCAGGGACAAGGAGGAAAAGGCGCTGACCGTGACCCCGACCGGCTGGCGGCTGTCGGGCTGCAAGGTGGTCACGACGGTCACACCCGAGGCGAAGCAGCCCAGGGCCTTGCGGAAAGAACGGTCATCGACGGGCATCGGGGGCTCACTCGGAAGTGTCTCGAAGGGTACGCCGCCAGATTAGTCAGGTTCGCAAGGCTTGGCAAATGCCGGATGCGGCGGTCCCCGACCGGGCATGTGCGCACATCAGTTCTACTGAATTTTCCGCGATAAGCAGTTGACTCGCGACACGGGGCACGAATTATAGCATTCTTTCGGTCACCTGCTGATCGGATGGCGTCCTGGGCGGACCGCAATTGGGGAAGTGAATGTTCGCGATCATCGGTATCGTCGTTACCATTGCTTGCGTGATCGGCGGTTACGCCGCCAGCGGCGGCCATCTGGACGTGCTGTGGCAGCCCTTCGAGTTCATCATCATCCTGGGCGCCGCGATCGGGTCCCTTCTATTGGGCAATCCGAAATCGACCATCCTGGGCATCACCAAGACTTTTTCGATCATCTTCAAGGGGCCGCACCACAAGAAGGACGATTACGTCGAACTGCTGTCGATGCTTTATTCGGTGTTCAAGCTGGCCAAGACCAAGGGTGACCTGGCGTTGGAAAGCCATGTGGAAAAGCCCGATGAAAGCCCGCTTTTCGGCAAGTTCCCCAGATTTTCGCACGATC
>CAJANN010000239.1 GCA_903941095.1 uncultured Rhodospirillaceae bacterium
CCGGCCGACAGCACGGCGCGCAGGCGGTCGCGACTGACCTCGGGGCCGGTCTCCAGCACCAGGACGGTGCGGTCGTCGCCGGTCTCGTCATGGTCGCGGCACGCGATCACCAGCGCCTGGGGCGGCTCGGGCGAGCCCTTGACCGGCTCGACCCCGGCGAAGGGCAGACGGGCCACCACGCGGGGTGGCTCGCCGCTGCCCACGGTCAGGCTGGCCCACCACGGCTCGGCCTCGTCGGCGGCCTCGGTCCCCGGCGTCAGCGGCACCACGCCGACCGAAGCATGACCGTCGGCGACGGCGCGCACCACCTGACCGGCGCTGCGATAGGCATGCAGCGGGGCGACCAGGCCGAAATGATTGCGGGCCATCTCGATGGCGCTGGTGCTGCGGCCGGCGGCGTGGACCGCCACCATGAACGGGCCTTGCAGGGCGACCAGCGCCCCCATGATCTCGCGCCAGATGCGGACCAGGGCCATCTTGGGGAAGCCCCCCTTATGGCGGCCCAGCAGGCGGCGCAGGATGGCGGCCTCGCGGCCGGGGCGAAGGGTGACGCGACCGGCGGGTTTGGCCGCGGCGATGCTTTCCACCACGGCGGATCGTTGCATCAGCAGGTCGTGAATCGAATCGTCGATGCGATCGATTTCACGGCGAAGCTGTTCAAGACTGGCGCTGTCCTGGCTCATGGCGATGCGGCTTGCGGTTCCGGCACTCGGTTCAGGGAGATTAGGTGTAGTTCGGGACCGTCCGGAAATCAAAGAAAACGTTGACAGTCCCGGCCTTCGACCATAGCTAATCGTCTCCCCGCTTTTGACAAGCGAGCCGATGATCGTGTCCGAACCAGCGTTTCCCTCCCCTTCCTCCCCCCCCGGCCTGACGGTCGAGTTGGGTCGTGACCGGCCGATTCGGCTGGATTGCGGGGTCGAACTGGGGCCGATCACCGTGGCCTATCAGACCTATGGCCGGCTGAACGCCGACAAATCCAACGCCATCCTGATCTGCCACGCCCTGACCGGCGACCACTACGTCGCCGACCCGCACCCCATCACCGGCAAGGCCGGCTGGTGGCACGAGCTGGTGGGGCCGGGCCGAGTCTTCGACACCGACCGCTATTTCCTGATCTGCTCCAACGTGCTGGGCGGCTGCATGGGCACCACCGGACCCATGGAGGTCAACCCGGCGACCGGCAAGCCCTGGGGCCTGTCCTTCCCGGTGATCACCGTCGGCGACATGGTGCTGGTGCAGGCCCGCCTGCTCGACCATCTCGGCATCGAGACGCTGTTCTGCGTGGTGGGCGGCTCCATGGGCGGCATGCAGGTGCTGGAATGGGCCCAAAGCTTCCCCGAGCGGGTGTTCGCGGCGCTGCCCATCGCCACCGCCGCCCGCCACTCGGCCCAGAACATCGCCTTCCACGAGGTGGGCCGCCAGGCCATCGTCGCCGACCCCGACTGGTGCAACGGCGACTACCTGCTGGAGGGCAAGCGTCCCCATCGCGGCCTGGCGGTGGCGCGCATGGCGGCGCACATCACCTATCTGTCCGAAACGGCGCTGCACAAGAAGTTCGGCCGCAAGCTGCAGGACCGCCAGAACGTGGCCTACGGCTTCGACGCCGA
>CAJANN010000240.1 GCA_903941095.1 uncultured Rhodospirillaceae bacterium
CGGCGGCATGGACGGCCTCGACAATCCAGCGGCGACCGGCGAAGACGATCATCATTTCCGGCGCGAAGGGCTGGTCGGCGGGCAGCATTCCCAATTGCCGCCCACCCGAGAGGACGCGGTATTCCTCGGGCGATTCGAAGACGGGGTAGAAGCTGTAATGCTCGACTAGGCGTTCGCCGGCCTCGCCCAGCATCAAGGTTCCGTCCGGGGACTGCTCGATCAGCTCATGTTCCGCGCTTCCCAGGCTGCGCAGAAGATCGGCGAAAATGGGGGGTTGCACCTTGCGGAACGGCCCGGTCTGGCACATCAGGGCGAACGCGCGGGCAGGTTTGATGCCGCCATGCTGTGCGATCAGCGCCAGAACCTGATGGGCCAGGGTCGACAGATGCAGCGCGGCCGGGCGGGGCGGCTCGCACCATCCCGCCACCAGCAGCCGGATGGCGGCGACTGCTTGCACCACATCCAGGCGAAGGGTGTCGAAGGCGTGACTGCGGGCCGTAAGCTGGGGCTCTTCCACATAAACGCGCAAGGTCGCGGGCTTTCCTGCAC
Source organism: uncultured Rhodospirillaceae bacterium (assembly GCA_903941095.1). Classification (GTDB taxonomy): domain Bacteria; phylum Pseudomonadota; class Alphaproteobacteria; order Rhodospirillales; family Magnetospirillaceae; genus Magnetospirillum. The sequence continues at coordinate 550 of CAJANN010000240.1, forward strand.
GCCGCCCGGAACGTCCCAGACGCTGACGCAAGGCGGCGATGGAGCGCGGGGCGCCGATCTGGGCCACGCTTTCCACATCGCCGATGTCGATGCCCAGTTCCAGGGTGGTGGTGCAGATGGCTGTGGTGGGGATGGTGGCGTCTTTCAGGCGGGCTTCCACGCTTTCCCGCAGGTCGCGGGACAGGCTGCCGTGATGGGGGAAGAATTCGTTAGGAACGCCTAGGCTTTCTGCCAGGGAGCGCAGGGTGTCGGCATAGAGTTCCACATCGCGCCGTGCTCCGGCGAAAACCAGATTGTGGCTGCCGCGCAACTTGTCGAACAGATGGGTGGCGATGTCGTGCCGGGCGCTGGGCGGTTCTTTTTCAGCCCCCTTGGATGGCGCTATGGCAACGTAACCGCGCACCTGGACCCGCAATTCCCGTCCGTCGGCGGCGCTTTCCAGGCACGCCACCGATGCGCCGCCGCCGGGACGCAGGCACTCGGCCGCCAGTTCCATGTCGCCCAACGTGGCGGAAAGGCCGACCCGAATGACCGGGCGGCCCAGCACCGCTTCCAGGCGGGTCAGGAGTGACTGCATCTGGATTCCGCGTTCGGTGCCGATGAAGGCGTGCAACTCGTCGATGACCACATGGCGCAGGGAAGCGAACATGCGGGCGACTTCCGGTCCCCGGCGGACGAACAGCGCCTCCAGCGATTCCGGCGTGATCAGGACGATGCCTTGCGGCTTTTCCCGCGCCTTGCGCTTGGTTGCCGCCGACACGTCGCCATGCCAGCGAAAGACAGGAATCTCCGCCAGTTCGCACAGGCTTTCCAGGCGGCGGAACTGGTCGTTGATCAGCGCCTTCAGCGGGCTGATGTAAAGCGCCTGGAACCCCGAGACGGAGGCGTCCGAGGCTATCTCCGAGATGATGGGGAGGAACGCCGCCTCGGTCTTGCCGCCCGCCGTGTGGGCGCTGATGAGAACATCGCGTCCCCCCTCCAGCAATACCGGAATGGCCCGGTCCTGGATGTCGCGCAGCTCGTTCCACCCCTGCCGCCAGATCCATTCGCGCACGGAGGGATGCAGGCGGTCAAAGGACAGGGAGTCAGAGCCGGAAGCTGGCAAGTTCGTCATCATCGCCGCCTTCCTGCGCGGCATCCGGGGAAACATCCTGCTCTGGGGCCAGGTCGATACCGCCGATCAGGTCGGTCCAGGCGGCGCCGGCATTCTGTTCCAGCACCGACAGCAGGTTGACGAACGCCTTGACCGTGTTGCGCGGCGTGCGGAAATAGGCGTCGCCGATGCGTTGCGAGCAATGATGCATGAAGGCGTGCAGCGCATCGTCGGGCACCAGATGGCGGGAGGGATCGCCGCCCGCGAACACGGTGCGGATATTGGTCAGCAGGATGTACAAATCCTCGGGCGTCAGCGATTGCAGCCGCACCACCGGCCCGGACAAATCCACCAGTCCCCCCTTGGCGAAGGCGTTCTCGGCCAGTCGGGATTGCAGGGCTTGGTAAGAGTAAAGACCGCGACGGCTGTCCATCAGGAATTCCGGGGTGCCGCCCATGACGAATCCCAGGCCGTTGGCCGAGCCTTGCAGCACGTCGTTCAGGATGCGCAGAATCTGTTCGTAATTGGCGTTGCGGGCTTGCGAGCTTTGCAGCTTGTAGAGATTGACCATCTCGTCCAGGACCACCAGCACGCCCTTGTACCCGGCCAGCCGCACGAATTGGGCCATCAGTTTCAGGTAGTCGTAGACCGAGGCATCGTCGATGATGGTGCGGACCACGCCCAAGGCGTGGCGGGCATCGGTGCGGGTGCCCCACTCGCCGCGCAGCCAGCGCAAGGCGGCTGATTTCTTGGTTTCGTCTCCGGCTTCCGATGCGTGCCAGTATTCCCCCACCACGGCGGCGAAATCATAGCCCGACACCAGTTCCTCCAGCGGCGCCAGGCGCTGCTTGATGATGTCGGCCACCGGCTTGTCGGCGGCCTTGGCGTCGTCGTGGGCCTTGCCGACGAAGCGCTCGACCACGCTGGCCAGTGCACCGCCTTCCGGGCGGGTGCGGGTCGCCAGATTGCGCATCAGTTCGGCATAAAGTGACCGCGCCTGACCGCCGGTGGCGTGCAGGCGGCGGTCGGGGCCGAGATCGGCGTTGATGACCACCAGCCCTTTTTCCAGGGCAATCAGACGGACGAGATTCAGGAAGAAGGTCTTGCCCGCCCCGTATTCGCCCACCACCACCCGGATGGAGGACCCGGAATCGGCAAGGCGGTCGATGTCCTTGACCAAAGCCTCGACCTCGCGGGCGCGTCCGACCTGAATGTGGCGCAGGCCCAGGCGGGGAACCACGCCGGCATTCAGAGCCTGGATGATGGCGTCGCGATCCTTGGGCTTGATGGGGGTGCTCATGCGGCAAGTCCGGTTTCAAGAAGGGAAAGATTGAGGGTGATCGTGTCGCCATCCTCGGCCAGGGCCTCGTCGAAACGGTCGAAGGCCCATTCGTTCAGGTTTTCCAACGCGCCATCGGGCAGCAGATCCATGGATCGGCAAAGCTGGTCGAAATCGGCGCGCGGCCAGTCCGGGCGGGTGCTCAGTTCCCGCAACAAAGCCTCGTGCCGACGATCCAGGCCGTCGAAGACGCTGGGTGTGTCGGCGGGCAGCGGGGGTGGCGGTTCCGCTTGAGTGAAATCGTCGACGAAGATTTCCGTCAGCAGGGTGGAAACCTTGGCTGTGTCGGCTCGGATGCGTTCGATCCGGGCCATGTCCAGTGCCACGGTGGGGGCTTGCGACGGCGGAGCCGGAATACGGCGGCCGCTGCCAGTGTCCGTGGCGGGGCGCACCACCACCGGCTCGTCGTCGGCGGCTTCCAGGGCGTGGATGTCGCTGAAGACCTGCTTGGGATCCAAGTTCAGCAGCTTGTACAGCTTTTCCAGAACCTTGACCTCCTCGACCGCCACATGTCCATCGGCGGCGACCAAGGCGATGGCGAAACGGCCCAGATCGTGGCGCTCGTTTTCGGCAATGCCGGTCAGGCGCGATTGAATCTGCGACAGCGATGGGGGGACGGCCAGCAACCAGCGGGCATGGGCCTCCAGCCGCGCCCGTTCCAATGGCGACAGGTGCAGGTTGGTTTCCACCAGGGCCAGAAGGTGCCTTTCCTCCTCGGGCGTGATGACCGAATCGGCGTGGGCCACCAGGGCGCACAAGGACAGGACCAGGGTCGCCGCCGCGTAAGCCGGACTGAAGGGCGGCTGTTCGACGGTGCCGGCGGGTAGGGGGAACAGGACCACCTTTTCGCCAGTCTTGGGTGTCCGACCGCCCAGGCGCACGTCCGGATCCACGCCGTGCCCCAGGCGTTCCAGCGATTCGGCCAGGGTGCGCGCTTGCGTCTTCGTGGGTTTTGCGTCTTCGCCGGACAGGCCAAGGCGAGCAAAGGCGTCAGAGACGGATATTGCCGTAGGGGTATGGGGAAGCCACGCCCTGACGGCAGCGACCTCGGATCCGGCATCGTTCAGCAATGGTGCGGGAAGCAGCATCTTGGCCTGCAACGTATCCGCAGCATCGGGAGAACGGCCCAGGAAGCGGCTGTAGGGCTCCAGTTCCTCCATGCATTGTTCGACGATTTCGCGGGCCTGGGCCACGGGCTTGGTCAGGCGGGCAACGCTGGGCCATGTGCTGAAATCACCGCTCAACTCGGCCTGGAAATCGGCGCTGGCACAGCGATAGGGCAGGGCGCCGATGGTGGTCTTGGGCGTAGAAACCTTCAATCCCGCCGGATACCGTTCGGTGAAGCGCAGGCGATACAGGCGGCAGAATTCGTCGAAGGCACGTCGCGCGGGGGTGCGCAACCGGGTTTCCGGATGGGCCAATGCCCAGGCCAGGGTCCAGTCGGCATCCAGGGATTTGCCGTCGGCCAATTGTCGGCCCAGCCCGATCAGAAGACGCGGGGGCAGATCGTAGGACGGCTCGGCCCGCAGGGGCGGCTTGTTGTCGATATTGGCGTGGCGCAACAGCTCCACGGCCTCCAGCAGGCCGGTGCTGTACCCCCGGAACGAGTTGTTGCCGCCGTAAATTCCGCGCAGCCGTTCCACTTCGGCGACGATCATATCGGCCTCGGTCAGCGCCCGATCACGGATCAGTCGTCTTTCCAGGCCATAAAAGAACAGGAACACATAGCCGATATTGGCGTTGGGGGCGTTGCGTCCCCCTGCCAGCCATTGCAGATAGGCCAGCCGGGATTCGGGCCTGATCTGGGAATAGGATGGCCAATAGCCCATCAGCATTCCGCTGGTATCCGGTTGGCTGCGGGCAACCTTCTGATCCGGATCGATCAGGCATTTGGGCGCCGACCAGGAATCGCTCGCCGGTCCCACATACAGCATGCCGCCGGGGATGGTCATTCCGGCGATTTGAACGGTTTCCCCCGGGGGAATCCAGCGTGGCGGCTGGCGCGGGGCCGTCCTGCGCGCCGATGCATTGGATTGTGCCCCACGGGTGGAAATCTCGCGGTGAAGGTCCAATGCCTGACGGGGGGGCGATGTCGGCGTGGGCCGAGACGGCTCGTCCTTTGCCATCGGGCTGGGAGCAGGCGGTGATGCCTTTCCAGCTTTCCCCGATTTGACCTTGCGGCCGATCAGCCACGCCGCCGCTCCCAAAGCGACCATCCAGCCTAAACCGTCAGCCATCATACTCTCCTGTTCTCGGTGCTGGGAAACAGCGTTCCACACACTCGCCAAAGCTGCCGAACGGAAGGGATGTCGGGGGATGGCGATGGGCCGGCGGACGGGAAGTGCACATGCATGGTGCCAGCGGATGCGCCAAGATTCTCCAGCGACCGGACGGCGGGAAAACCAGGAAATGCCGGTCCCATTCGTTTCAGGCATCCCTCGGCCAGATCACCATCAAGGCCGGTAAGCGCGACAGCGATGGGGGTGCCCATAAGCATGTCCAGATCATCCGGTCCCAGGCTGTCATTTACGGGGGAAAGCAACACGCGACTGCCGTCCGGAATCATCGGATGGGCCGAGTGGTCCACGACTGGCGCAATAAATTTGGCCTGGGCGATAATTTGTGATTGGGTGAGGCTGCAATCCCCACGAATGCCGCGATGCTGGTCGTACAGAACGCCAATGATCTTCATCGGCCGTGCCTGATACCGCGGGATGACGAAGGACTTGGGGATGTTTGGCGAGAGCGTGGGGATGCCCGACAAGACGTAAGATCCCTGGGGATGTTGGACATTTTCCACGCGGCGGGCCAAGCTGTCCTTGCCCTTCAGCACAATGCACAGATCATTATCGGCGATCAGAGCATCGGGCGAGACGATGGCCGATTGCCCGACGCGGCATTGCTGTCCCAGCGTTGCCGTGTAGACGCCATACAGAAGGACGTTTCCCAGGTCGGACCAGTCCCAGATATCTCCCGCCACACTCGCTTCCGAAAGGGCGTGAATGTCCATGCGGGCGGCAAGCGGGGGAAGCACTTTCAGGGGCGGCAGGCTCAACGGGGCGCTGTTCGGCGGTTCGGGGGCGCGGGATGGCACCACGGAATCATCGGGCGGCAGGCGTCCCATGTGGCGGGCATAGGTTTCCGCACAAGCCTGAAGGCAATCCAGAACATCCTTGAAATGCTCGGATACGGTCAATGCCTGGGCGGGAGTTATGTCCCTTCGATCGGAGTGATGGGCTTGGTTGATGGCCTTTCGGAATGGGTGTTCCGCGTTTAGTGCCCGGTGTCCGATCAGGGCGGCAAATGGTGCCTCCGCGAACGGAGGTTGACCGTTGTTTTTCAGTTCGCCAATGCGTGACAGAAGCGGTCCCAGGGTTGGGTGAAGCACAATCTGTCCATCGGAATCCAACAGATCGCGGAGACGGGTTTCCAAATAAATTCGAACCGCTTCCACGAAATTCTGTGAGGCGGGAGGATCGTCTTGATTGGCGCTCCATGCCTCGAAACGAACGTCAATTTCATCCCGATTGGGGGCCAGTGAAGCAAAAAGTTTTGCCTGCGAAAATGGCGAGAGCATCAGAAATGATGACCGGGCATCCAGATTATTCATCCGGATATGATCCGTCACCTGGGCGACAAAATGCTTGTCGTTGCTGGCCAGGATGGGGGCCATTTTGGCCTCCAGCATTTTGGAAATGGCCGAGGCGAAATGCTCGGCGTTGCTGCGGTCGAAGTGAACCTGCGGGTCGTCAAGCAGCAGCAGGGACAGGCCTCCGCGTTTTTTCCAGATTTGCTGCCACAGGGCGAACAGGAAGCCCCACACATGGGCACGCAAGGCCGATGTGTTCAGGATTTGATGGGCAGGTGCGACGACGCCACCGACCGATGCGCGCAAGTCCAGGATGCCGCCGTCTTCCTGCAAACCCGCAAATGCCGGGGCACTAGTTTGCTGTGATTGGTAGATGCGTCCGACCCATCTTGCCGTGTCACTCTGCAATCCGGCGAGCAATTGCCCGACCAGGGAATCGATCATTGCCGGAAAGTTTGTGAATGGCTCCAGCGCCAAGGCCGTGCGTTCCAACAATGCCAGCCGTTTGCGGGTGTCGTCCCATTGGTCGACCCGCTTTTCCAACCCGGCGATTCTGGAAATGGCCTCGGCGGCGGGGGTGGCGCCGTTGACGGCGGCCAGCAGGGAGGCAAGCTGTGCTTGCAGCGGAGCGTCACCAGCCTTTTCGGGCAAGGAGGAATTGGCGTTTCCGATAACCCGCGAGAACACGTCGTCGAAAGCCATTTGGTGCTGAAGTCGGAAGCGGGCCAACGAAATGACGGTTCTGGCCTTCCCGATGGTTTCCGCCAATCCGCCGCTTCGGGCAAATACGCCGGGCAGATCGGTCGGCTCCGGCGCTTGCCAGATCGGAATAGCGGTAAGAACGTTATCCAGTGTTTGCCGGGCATTGGCGGCCAAGGGGGCCAAGGCGGAGCGGAATTCCGGCTTTCCCAGTAATTCCGTAGCAACCATGCGCAAATACAAGGGGGTCAACCCGCCGCTCCAATCCCGCTCCATCAGTGACTTAATGGAGTTTGGAATTTCGGCCAGGAAACCACTGCGTCTCTCGCGCTGCCATTCCTCTGGCGTCCGAGCCAGCGCCCGGGCGGCTTGTCGGGCTTCGGTCAATGCTGCCCGGATATCAAGGTCCAGCAATGCGTCGTGCGGGATATTGTCCAGCGACGAGGAGCATACCGGACAGCGATCGAATGGCAGGTCGGTATGGTGGTGGTCATGCCATTGTGCAACCCGGGCGTATAATTGCCAGCGTTTGGCGGTCTCTTCATCGGCAAGACGTTCCGCCAGGTGTTCGGCCTCGGTCAGGAGGGCGGAAATCTGCTGATCCGCCAGATCAAGCTCCGCTTCCTTGATATCCTTCAGCGGACGCAGGTGGCTTTGAACAATCCTCAGATTCGCCAGTTCGCCCGGAACAAGACAAAGGCGCGCCTTTTCAACGGCGGTTCGCAGTTGTGCAACGGTGTCGCTACGCAGATCCGGGGTGCTACCCAACAGAGTTCTGGTTTGTTCCAGACTGTCCTGGGCAACCTTCTCAGCGGCGGTGCGGGCGGCGGACAATCGCTCCCGGCACGATGGGTCCGATGGAAGGGTGATTTTCTGCGGCGGCCACAGGTCAGGGGTGCTTTCGATCGCAACGTGGTGGGCACTAAGATCCTTCTTGAACCATTCCTCCAGTTCCCCTGCTGTGGCCTCGACTTTTATTACCTCTTCGCCCCTTAGCCGCTTTGTGACCTTTTTGTTGATCCGGTGGCCGAAATCGGAAAAGGGCTTCATTCCGGTCAGTTCGGCAATGGCCTGCCCATATTCGCTGGGTTGGTCAAAGCGCATACGGGCGGCAATGGCCGGCATCACCGTGCCGACGTTCAGCGCCAAGGGAGAAAGGCCCAAAAGAGAGAGGCCGGATTCAGCGGTGGAGAATTTTCCCGCCTTGCTGCGTTTCAGTTCCCGGCGCACCGTGACAGGGGAACCGCCGTCCACAGGCTCGAACGAGAGCTCGACCCAGGTGTCGTTGGTGATTGGCTGGTCATCGTCAAGAACCGCCAGTTCGATGGCTGTCGGCACGGGAACGACGGGAGGCAGGCCAATGCGCGTTCTTTCGTCGTCCTCGTCCTCCTCTTCGGACTGGGGGAGTTCCAGGGACATGGGTTCAAGCGCCTCGTCCGGGCCGCTGTGGCAACGGATTGATTTCCCGGTCAGGCACCAGCCAATGGCCGCCAGCAATGAACTCTTGCCCGCACCATTGAAGCCGGAAATCAGGGACAATTCCCGGTTCACGTTCCACTCGAACAAGGGGGGAGCGGTCCCATCGGCAGGATTGCAATGTCGGTGTAGGCCAGCAAAGCGGTGCGCAGTCACTTTGCGCAGGTGCCAACGTTGCGCCGTGGTGGTGGGAGGTGGTGAATGCTGTCGTCCGGGAATGGCGCCTTTCTCCATAGCTTCCAGCAGGCCGTCAATTTCCTTCGGCAGCAGGGTTGCAAGGCGGCTCCATGCCCGCTTTTCGTTGCGGTAGAATGCCAGCGCCACGCGGCTGTCGATCTCCAATGCGAAAGCTCCGTCTTTCGTAAGGACGGGATTTCCGGTGATCAGTGCGTCCAGCAGCGAATCAAGGGAATGATCAGAGATGGGCAGCGCGGTTGTCTCGGGCATTGGTCGTGAGCGCTTAATCCAGTGCGGGAAGATATAAAAACATACTCTACCGTAAGAGTCGATTGTCGGCCCGGTTGCGTCGATCCGCATCGTCGATAAAATCCCGGCATTCCCGCATTGGAAAATGGCTTGCCATCCTCATGACCAACCTGTCCTCCCCGCACCGGGACGTTCTCGCATTCTGGCGAGCCATCGAATACCTGACCCCCGCCAGTCCCGAAGCTGCGACGCACAAATCGCCGCGCGTCATCCGCAAGCCCGAGGATCGGGAGGGGACATGGGATATTCTGGACGAGGCCGATCTGCCGTGGACGCCAGGGCTGGCGTCCCATTACGCATCTTCGGATAAGGAAATCTGGCGTTTCGTGCTGACGGTCGGCTTTTCCCCTGTGGATGATGCCATGGACGAACTGCGCGAAATGCTGGGTCATCTTCTTGACGATGCGGAACGGCCGGGTGGTGGCGGGGAAATGGCGCTGGCCTCGCTGGTGGTAACCTCTGCGGGATTTTTCACCGAAGCGGCTGCCGTAGCCCCCATGCCTTGGGCCATGGGACGCCTGCGGGCCGGAGAGCATCCATTCGCCCTGGAGGATTTCTCCGCTTTCGAGAACGAGGTGCTGGAACGGCTGAGTGCCTTGCTGCCGCCGGAAGAGGATGAGGATGCAAAGCCGTCCCCCATCGGTTTGTCGGATGTACGTGCCGTCTGCAATTTGGTGACGGATGCGGCGGGGTGGAAGCCGCGTAAGGATTTGCGCTTGCTGGCACGGGTGCGGGCGGTGCGTCTGTCGGTCCGCAAGGACGGCACGTTCGGCGAGGTGGAACCGGACATCCTCGGCAGCTTCATCGCGGAGGATCTGACCCGGGTTCACGGCGCCCTGGCCAGGAACGACGTTGGTGCGGCGCTGACATCGTATCTGGCCGGCTTGCCAGCCGGCGCTTCGCGCAGTGACGTCATCGCCCAACCCGCCGCCTCGGCGTCCTGGCTGTCTCCATCCTTGTTGCCGGCAGCGCGCTGGCCGTCCAGGCCCCACGAAAGATTGGTGACGGCGCAGCAGTTGGCGGTAAACGCCGCCTTTGCGGAGATGAAAGGCAAGGCGGGGGGATTGTTCAGCGTCAATGGTCCGCCCGGCACCGGCAAGACCACTCTGCTCCGCGATCTGGTGGCGGCGATCATTCTTGAACGGGCCAAGGTGCTGTCGCGGTTGGTTTGTCCCGACGATGCCTTCGTGGAACGGGTGATGGTCGAGGGCAACAGCCTTTGGACGCTTCACCCCGACATAAAGGGGTTCGAGATGGTGGTGGCCTCCACCAACAACGGCGCGGTGGAGAACGTCACCGTGGAACTGCCAGGGCTGAAGGCCATCGATCCCGTCTGGACAAGGGAATGCGGCCATTTCGCCCCGGTCGCTCGCACTCTGCTGGATCCCGAGCCGGGGGAAGGGGACGGAAAGACGCGGGCGACGGAATGCTGGGCCTTGGTGGCTGCTGTTCTGGGCAACCGGCGCAACCGCAGCCATTTCGTCAATCGCTTCTGGTGGGCGGATCCGGGACGGAAAAACCTGAACGGCAAGCCCCAGCCATCCCATTGGCAAAGCTTCAAGACCGCCTTGGGCCAATCGGGGCGCAATCCGCCCGACTGGAACCGCGCCTGTGCCGTCTTCAACCAGCGTCTGAGGGAGGTGGAAGCCCTGCTGGATCCCGCCAAGGCGTATGAAGCCGCCCAGATGAAACTGCGGGAGTTGAATGGGGTGGAGGTCGCATGGGGCGAGATGGAACGTGCCATCGACGCCCATCTTGCCCTTCGCCCCGGCTGGTTGGACGTGCTGTTGCGGCCCCGGGCCTGGCTGTCGTGGTTGCGAAACGGCGCAATGCTGCGGGATCGCTTTGACGTCATGACCCGGCAACTGGTCGATCTTGGCGTGCATGTGCGCGGGCGGGGAATGGCCTCGGTGGCATCCCGCCGGGCGGCGGTACGGGACATGGTCCGGCACATGGCCGATAAGGCCAAGGCGCTGCGGGCGGCCTTGCCTGCGGACATGACGGTGGCCGACGCCGACTTTTTCCTCCAGCCCGTCGATCGCCGGGAAAAGGCCAGTCCCTGGCTCGGCGACGCTCTGGAACAAGCGCGCAAGCGTTGCTTCCTGGCGGCCCTGGATCTGCATCGCGCATTCCTGGCCGGAGCCCAGGACAAGGTCATGGCCAATCTGCGCCAGTCCACCGATATGCTGCGCGGAAAACTGTCGCCATCGGCATGCGGTAAGGCGCTGGAGGACGTCTGGGCGTCCCTGTTCCTGGCGGTGCCGGTGGTTTCCACGACCTTCGCCTCGTTTCCGCGTCTGTTTGTCGGGATGAAGCGGGAAAGTCTGGGCTGGCTGCTGGTGGACGAAGCCGGTCAGGCTACGCCGCAGGCGGCTATCGGAGCCTTATGGCGGTCGAAGCGGGCCATCATCATCGGCGATCCGTTGCAGATCGAACCCGTTGTGCCGCTGCCAAGCTCGGTCATCGAAGCCTTGCGCCAAAAGTGCGATGTTTCAACGCTGTGGCTGCCTGTCGAGAACTCCGCCCAGGTCGTCGCGGATCGCGCCAACGCGCTGGGGGGATGGATCGGCAAGACATGGGTGGGCAGTCCCTTGCGGGTTCATCGCCGCTGTTGCGATCCCATGTTCGCCGTAGCCAACGGTATCGCCTATGACAATCTGATGGTTTTTGGCGATGTGCCGAGTGAAGCCATGCCGCTGGGACCGAGCCGCTGGCTGGATGTGGGCGGCGCTCCTGTGGACGAAGGGCATTTCGTACCCGATCAGGCGGACGCAACTCTTGGCCTGTTGCGTCAGGCGGGGGGAAGCCTGGATGGCATCTTCGTGATTACCCCGTTCCGCACCGTGGCCCAGGGAATGAAAGCCGCCGCACGCAAGGCCGGTCTGCCTCAGGACTGGATCCGCGGCAATATCGGCACCGTCCACACCTTTCAAGGCAAGGAGGCGCCGATGGTCATTCTGTTGCTGGGCGGAAATCCCCACCGCCAGGGAGCGTTCGATTGGGCTGCGGCCAGGCCCAATCTGCTGAACGTGGCCGTTACCCGAGCCAAGCGGGCCGTCTATGTGGTCGGCGACAGGGGGCGTTGGCGACAATTGCCGTATTTTGATCAACTGGATCGGGAACTGGATTGATCCTCTTGGCCTTGCTCTGGTGCATACAGACTGGGAAAACCCCTCCTTATTTGAATATTGGGGAGGGGTTTCATGAGCATCACCGTTACCAAGGCGGCAGAAAGTTTCCTGGTGCACTGTCGTACCGCGAAGGTTCTGTCTCCACATAGCCTTCGGGCCTATGAAATTGATCTTCAGCACGCCCAAGCAAAGCTCGGGGTGGAAACCATTGTTTCAGACGTCAATCGGGACCTCCTGCGCAAGTACGCAGGCGGGATGTTGCGTGACGAAATGCTGAAAGAGGCCAGTGTCAGACGCCGCATCGCTACAGTGAAGCAATTGTTCAAGTGGTTGGAGCGGGAAGAGTACCTTGATGTAAATCCGTTTCATCGTCTTGATATGACAATTCGTATCCCCCGCCGCCTTCCTCGTGCTTTGACGCCTAGTGAAATTCGCCAACTGATAGAGGCGGCTGATCGGGAGATGGGAATCAAAAAAACACATGCCGCAATGCTGATGCACTTCGCCATTGTGGCGCTGTTCGTCAGCGGGCTGCGAGTAGGCGAATTAACCGGAGTCCGCGTCCAGGATGTGGATGCTGTGGAAGGCACCATACGGGTCAGGGGAAAAGGAAATCGTGAGCGCCAGGTCTATTTGTTGGGGGGCGATGCAAAGGTGATTCTGGAGAGATACCTGGAAGGCAAAAAACTCATTTCAACGGATTGTGATTTTTTGCTGGTCACGGAGAAGGGGGGGGCTATTTCGCCCCAGTACATTCGCCGCAGCCTCTCAAAACTTGCTAAGCGTGCGGGAATCGCTCGCCACGTTACTCCGCACATGTTGCGCCACACTGCGGCGACGCAGTTGGTCGAAGCTGGCGTCGATATTCGCTTTGTCCAGAAACTTCTGGGACATGCGAGCATCGCGACCACCCAGATATACACGCAGGTCAGTGACTCCAGTCTTCGGGCAACCTTGGTGCAGGCCAATACGTTGGGGCGGCTGGCAGGGAAGGTGGGCCGATAACTAAGAATTACCATGCCGTCGTCGCCCCGCGTTGCCCTTGGTTTTCACGTTGGTCATGACCGTAGTGCAGCCCTGGTGATGGATGGGCGGGTGGTCGCGATGGTGGCGGAGGAACGCCTGGACCGGCGGAAATATTCGTCCGGCGACACCATTCCCATGAAAGCGATCCGCTATGTTCTGGCTTTGGCGGGGGTCAGGGTCGATGCGGTGACGGACATCGCCTTTACCCATGGCGGATGTCCGGTCACGGCGCGAATCGAGGGGAATTGGCGCAGGGAGATCCTGGCGGCACTGGATGTGTCCGAGCGGCCGGTCACCATGCTGGGCCATCATTTCGCCCATGCCTGCGCCGCGTTCTACACTTCCCCGTTCCGGGAAGCGGCCATTGCTGTCGCCGATGGTGGCGGAGACATTCCCGACGACGAGAACTGCGAGGCGGAAAGCTTCTACACCGCCGGCGACGACGGTATCGCCCTCGTCGCCACCCGGCTCCAGCAAAATACGATCAAGTACGGCACTGCGCTCGCGGTCGAGCGCTTCGACTACATGCCGCCGTCCATCCGCGATCGGCAAATCAGCCTTGGCCGCAAATACCAGCAAGTGACCCAGATGCTGGGTTTCCGTTTTGGCCAGGCCGGAAAGACCATGGGTCTGGCCCCCTACGGCTCGGCGTTTCTGCCCTTTCGCCCGGCCGTGGATGGCTTTGCCATCGACCTGCGCTACGGCGATTATCTGGACCGGCTGGACGACGAGCAGCAGCGTAGCGGGTTGGCCTATTCCGAGTTTCTGCGCAAACACCGAGCGCGCATCGCCTTCGATATCCAGGATTTCTTTGCTTCCACGCTGGTCGAGCAGGTGCGCCATCTCCGCCGGGTGACCGGATTGCCGTCGGTTTGTATGGCTGGCGGGGCGTTCTTGAACTGCGTCGCCAATGGTCGAATCGTCAGCGAGAGCGGCTTTGAGCAGGTCTATGTCGTTCCTGCTGCCGGGGATGACGGCCAGGCGCTTGGTGCCGCCTTGTATGCCTATCATGTCCAGGCTAGGCACCCCAGGGTGCCGGGTCCCTTTTCCCCTTATCTTGGCCGCCGCTACGACGACGGAGAGGCGATCGACCTTGCGCACCGCTATGGACACCCCTGCCAGAGCTTCGAAAGCGACGCCGCGATGGCACCGGTGTTGGCGAGATTGCTGGCCGAGGGTAAGACCGCCGGCCTGTGCCGCGGACGGACCGAGATCGGGCCGCGCGCCCTTGGGCATCGGAGTATTTTGGCGTCCCCGCTGATCCCGACGATGAGGGATCACATCAACCAGGACATCAAGTACCGAGAGGATTTCCGCCCATTCGCCCCCATCGTCAAGGCGGAGGCGGCGCACCGCTTCTTCGACCTGTCCGTCCCGTCGCCCTATATGCTGCTGACCGCGTCGGTTCGGCCCGAGCACCGCGCGCGGTTGGTTGGCGTCACCCATGTGGACGGCTCAGCTCGCATCCAGACGCTTTCACCTGGCGACGATTCTTTTCTGCATGCCGTGCTGGAGGCGTTCGAGGGGCTGACGGGCTATCCCGTCCTCATCAACACGTCCTTCAATACTGCTGACGAACCGATCATCGAGACGCCGGCGGACGCGTTTTCCACCTTCCGGCAGACCGCACTTGATCTCCTGGTGTTCGACCGGACCCTCGTTCATAAGTGACAGGGCGGCTGCATGACCATGGAACGCGAAGCGGAATGCCAGACGGAGGTTGGCGCAAGGCGCCATTTCGCATTCGTCATTCAGCCCCCGCGAGACCTTTCATCCGCGATTGAATGCCGGAACGAGATGGCGCGCCAGACCATAGGCGGTTGCCCGCCACCGCTCTCTCCGCCGCACGTGACGTTGCTTTACATGCCCTGCAGCTTGCTGGATCGGCGGCGCCTGTGCCGAGCGGTGACGGCAGTGCGTGCGACGGTGCCGTTCAGCCTGCGGTATGCCGGCATCCACGTGTCCAGCTATGGAACGGTGCAGCTTTTGGTGCAGCCACGGTCATGGTTGCAGCGACTGCATGGGGCGCTAGTCTCCGCCATGGGACTTGACGACTTGGCCCAGATGGCCGCCCACCGCCGGCTCGAGCTGTTCGGCACGGCAAATCTTGGCGATGGCTACTCGTCCCATATCACCCTGGGCCAGTTCGGGACCCAGGCGGAAGACGCCGCACAATATTTCGCTACGCTTCCTGAAACGGAACAGGTGCTGTCGGACCTTTGGGTCGCCGATGCAACCGGCCCGCTCGACCTGCGGCTTGCCATCAAGCTGCAAGGAAGCGCAGGCCGGTGATGATCCACGCCCCCGCCGCCCACCCGGGCAGGATGGATCACACAAACAACATCATCGCCCCGAACGGCGTTTCGAAGCTGGGGTGTGTCAGTCCCCGACGGGGCAGATTGTCAAGGTCATAGCCGTTGCGGGCCAGGCGCTCCCGCAGCATCTGGTGATTCAGCGTGAGCTTGCGGCTTTCATAGTAGCGCAGCGCGTTCTCTACCAGGGCGGCCTGAAAGAACAGCGGATTCTCTGTTCCCAGATGCCTGAGAAATCCGAGGCTTTCTGCCTTGTCCAGGGCCGCGGAAAAGGCGGGCAGCACATGCGCTTCGGTGCCAGGCTTGTCCATATGCTGGTGCACCAGCGCGATGTTGTTCTGAGCGAACCACAAGAAGACGCCGTAACCGAATTGCTCCGCCCTGTCGTAGCAGGCGAGGAATTGCTGGATGGCGCGGTCGAACTTGCCCAGTTTGTAATAGGCGTAGCCGCTGAGCAGGTTCACCTTGGGCAAGGGGCCGACCAGGTCAAGGCTCAGGCTGCGTTCGCCCAGATCCCTTAGCTGATCCAGACATTCGTCCAGCTTGTCTTGCGCGTCGGATTTCAGCAATTGCGTTTGGATCAGAGCAAGGGCGAGCGTGATCCGGAGACGCGGGTCGGTGTGTGTTTCCGCGTGGCGTTCAATCTTCCGCCATACGGTTTCGGCCCGGTCGGGATCTTGGACGAAATACAGCTCGGCCTCGCCGTACCATCCCGTACCCAGCAAGACATCGTCTTTCTTGCGTTCCGCCAGCGAGCAGGCCGTCTGGAAGGCCCGTCGGGCCTCGGCCGGCCGGCCAAAAATGATGCAGTTCTTACGCAGCCGGTCCTCGGCATCGAAAAGCAGGTCCAGGTGGCTGGCTTCCTCGACCTCCCACCGGCGGGCCTCGGTGAGCGCGCTCAGAACATGCGTCATGGAACGATCCATGTTCCCAATATTCTGGAAGGTGTGGCCGATGATCTGTTCGATCTTGGCGCATGCCAAATTGAACACGCGTTGTCCGACCAATTCCTCAAGATTCGGGTGGGAGCGCAGGGCCTCAAGTGCCTGCTGCGCGTCCGCCACGGTGGCGCTGTAACGCCGGGTAAATTTCGACGCGTAGGTCCACAGGAAATAGAGGTTGAACAAAAACTTGGCGCCGTTGTGATCATCGGCCCGCCGCTTCCACAACGCCACGCCCATGTGCAATATCTGATAGACTTCACCCAGCGCTGTGGTGCGGGCAAGGCCGGCCACGCTGCCATCCCCGACCACCCGGGTGACGATCTCGGCAACTTCCGCGTCCTTGCCGGCGATTTCAAGAATGCGGCAGCGGCGCCATTCCTCCAGTTCGGCCAGGATGTCGGCCTGTTTGGTGAGGATGTTGGCCGCCTTGCGCCAATCGGGGCCGTCTGTCCGGCCGAGCAACAGGAAGTTCAGGATGTTTTCATGGCTGAACCGCACGCGGTGGCCGTCATCCAGGGTGAGGTAGTTGGCATTGAACAACAGCCAGGGATCGCCATTGGGTGCCAGCGTCTTGACGAGTTGGTCGTAGGTACTCCAACTGCTTTCCAGGCCCAGCAGGGACAGGCATCGCAAAATGCCTGCAAGGCCCTTGCCGGCTGGTTGCCTCGCCAAATGGCTCAGCCGCAGCTTCAAAAGCGCGGACATGGAGTCCGGGATGCCGAGCTTGGTATAGAATTCCGCGTCGTTGCGGATGCTGTAGGTCCGGCGTTCGTTGATCTCGACGAGGGTTTCCTCGCACAGGTACTCGATCACCTGCAGGATGTTGAAGGGGACATTCGCCGACAATTGCAGAATGCGGTCGCGCGCAGCCGTGGTGATGCCGTGGAAGACGGAATCCACCAATGTCTTGGCGTCATCGTCGTCTAGGGGAAGGACATTGATGATGCGCTGGGCCGCAAGATTGCGTTCCTGCACATGTCGCTTGACCGTTTCCGCGAACGTCTCTTGCCGGGGATTGGGAAAGCTGTTGTCGTCGCGTCCCGTGATACAGAAGCGAAAGATACTGCCACCCGGGGCCTGGATGTTGGTGACCCGGAACACAGACTGAAGCCACCGATAAAAGATGGCGCTGCCGTGATGCAGATCTTCCAGCACAATCAGCAGCGGCTTGCGCGTGGGCTGGCCAAAGACCTTGGCTGCCGCCTCGATCGCGGCGTCAGTCAGACCGCCTTGCTTGATCAGCTTGCTCGCCCGCGCGGCATCGTCATTGTCCATTCTGGACAGGTCGGTCAAGTCCCGCAGAATATCCAGGATGAGCTTGTGTTCACCCCCGGGCTGCACGAAATAGCGACAGACCTTGACCGCATTTTGCCGGCCAACACCCCCGGTCGGCTTCAGCAGTGCCTCCTCGACGATGCGGCTTTTGCCAACGCCGGCGGAGCCCTCGATCAACAGCCATTCGCCCAGGCGCTCGTCGGGCAATGACGGGGCGGCCTGCTGCTCCAGGAACTCCCTCAGCAGCTTGCGATGGCGAAGGGCGGATTTGCCGACGAAGCCGGGCTCGAAGAAAGGCTGGGCATGCAGCTCACCCGCATGAATGATGATCCTTGCTGGCTCCCCAGCCTTTTGCGGATGATAAGTCTCGACCTGAATTCGTGGCAATTGCGCCGTCTGCGGCGCGGTCAACTCGAAGATGAACTGCTCGCCGATGGCGCCTCGCTTCTCCAGCGTCAGGGTGCGGGCGCTGGACTGAAGCATGCGCCAGTGGCTTCGGCCGATGATCTCGACCGTCAGTTCACGGATGTCGTGGCTCCAGTTCTCAAGGACCACAGGAACCATGATCCGCTCGTGCGGGTCGAGTTGAATGTCCCTGCGTTCCGAGGCCGAAAACATTGAAGTGATCTCGGAGCACGCATTCTTGGCGCTGATCCGCTGATAAGCCCACCGGCAGACGATGGAGGGCAGGGTTTGAGCGATGATGTCGTTCCAGTCCGGCATGCTTTCCGGCATACCCCAAATCGTCGCGATGTCTTGCCGCTCGATCAGCGCCCGGGTGATCAGTTCCCGGTGGATATAGACAAACGCTATCCGGCTTTGCCTGCAGAACGCGCTGAGTTCGAAAAATGTACTGATATTGAAATCTGCGGAGGTGATAAGGACGAAGCTCTTGCAGCCCGCATTCAGGGATGCGGCAATCAAGCTTCTGGCGAAGTTATGTATGTCGGTAGTGGCCCGCCTCTTGGCTTCGATCTGCACCGTGGCCGCCCCCGACAGCCGAGAGCCGAAGAATTCCAGGCTCGCCCCTTGATCTCGAATGAATATATCCACGCCGCCGTCTTTGGAGTGGCGCATCTGCCCGATGTCGTGGCCCCTGTTTTCTTCGGCCAGGACTTCATAGCAGAAATCCTCAAAGCCCTTCGGCGTCATCCTCTCCCAGAATTCAGTCGGAGGTGTTTTGATTTGCGGCGACGACGGCATGGTAATTCTTAGTTATCGGCTGTTGGAGCTGGCGCCGAGTGTAGCCTCCTCTTCTTGTGGTGGAAAGGGGGGAATGTCGAGTCGCTCTGCGGTGCTGGGAGATGGGCCGATAACTGGAAATTATGGATCGACTCTTGATCGTCACCCTGAACGGGGACCCGCTTGCTGACTTGGGCAGCGAGCACGCAGGTGGGCAGTGTAAATATGTTCGCGAGTTGTCGCGGCACTTGCTGCTCAAAGGATGGAGCATCCATATCGTCACGCTTGGGGGAAAGGGCTGTCAGCAACGCGAGCCCGTAGCGCCCAACCTTGTAGTATCGCGTTTGATACGGCCCTCTGGGATTCCCTATGGCTATGACGTTACTGAAGACGAGGTCCGCCTCATCGGCAGGGCCATGGGGCAACTGGTCGAGGGCCAGAAGTTCACGGCGATATTGGCGTGCTATTGGCTGAGTGCGTTGGCCGTGCTTGAAATGGATAGCCCGTTGCCCTTGGTCACGACCTTTTGTTCGCTCGCGCGCTTCAAAATGAGCGCGGCGGACGACGATGGCTTACTCAAACGAGCAGAAGCCGAAAAGATGATCGGCGAGCGGTCGCAAGCGATTATCGCTACGAACACGGCCGAAAGGGACATTCTTGAGCAGGAATACGGCCTTCCGGCCGAACGTATCCACGTGGTGCCACGCGGTATCGATATCACGGCCTTCACATGCATTGCACAAACCCGCTGAGGCTATTGTTTCTTGCGCGGGCGGCCAAGTACAAGGGGCTTCCCGACGTGCTTGCGGCTCTACTACGGCTTAAGGACGCGCCATGGGTTCTGACAGTCGCGGGGGGTGTCCACGCTGCCGAGGCCGAGGTGGTCGCGCGCCTGCTGAAAAATCTCCCACAGCATGCGGTGCGCATTCTCGGTCCCGTCTGCCACGATGGGGTTCCGGCCCTTATGTGCGAGTGCGACGTTGTGCTTGTGCCTTCGCGCTACGAGAATTTCTGCAATGTGGCCCTTGAAGCGCTGGCTGCGGGCAAAGCGGTTGTGGGTGCGCGTTGCGGCGGAATTCCTGATCTGGTGGAACACGAGCAAAACGGGCTGCTCTTCGAGCCCGGCGACGTGGAAGGTCTGGCGGCTGCCTTGAAGCGTCTAGTCATTGATCGCGAACTCGTCGCTCTCTATGGCCACCGCGGGCGTGCCCGTGCTGCCACCTATGATTGGCATGCCGTTGCGGAAGCGACGGACACTATTTTACAGAGAATCCGATGCTGCTCCTGACCCTGCTGGCCCACCCCGACGATGCTGAATTGTGGGCAGGCGGGACGCTGTGCAAACACCGTCGCCGAGGTGACGAGGTCGTCTGCCTGACGTTCTTCGAACACACACCTGGCCGCATGGCCGAATGTCGACAAGCAGCTACGCTCTTGGGCTTGGATGAGCCACGGTTTCTAGGCACAGCCGCTTACACGATGCCCCGCATTGATTTGGTGCTGGAGGAACTCGATGGTCAGGTTCCAGATGTCGTCATCACTCATTGGCACCAGGACACACATCTCGAGCACCGTCTATGCAGTGAGATGAGTCTGGCCCTTGTCCACCACTGGAAGCGCTACAACAAGAAGACGCCCCTCCTGCTGATGTGTTCCACCTATTTTATGCGCGGGCAGACGAGCTTCGACCCGGATATTATCGTCGACATCGACGAGGTGGCCGCGGTGAAAGAGCGGGCCGTGCGGGCCTATGCCTCCCAGAAGGTAGAACATCTTCTGGGCGATGTAGATGCCCAGGCCGCGTTGCTGGGGGCGCGGATCAGCTGTCGGCGCGCCGAAGGATTCATGGAGTACCCGTTATTCGGCCGCACTCGCACCCGTACGCGCGCTTTTCTCGACTTTGCGTAAACGGTCTCAGCAGACGTGGCACGTCGGCAACCGAGCGGGCGAAGCCCAGGGCGCCAGCTTCCGGGCGCGCCCCACGGAACCAGCCCGCAACCAGA
>CAJANN010000241.1 GCA_903941095.1 uncultured Rhodospirillaceae bacterium
CGTATCGGGCAAGACCCGGCCCAATGCCGCCTCGGCCCGGGCGACGTCCAGCCCCAGGCTTTCGGCCCTGGGCGCCCCGGCCAGGGCCTTGATGCTGCCGGTCCGGCAGCGGTCGGCGGACAGGCCCAGCGACCGGGCCAGGGCCAGGACGAAGGCCGACTTGCTGGCCGCCTCGCGGGCGGCCAGGTTGAACAGGCCGGACGCCCCCCGTCCGACCAGATCCAGCAAGGCGTGCGAGAAGGATTCGACATCCAGGCTGGACGTATGGAAATCGTCGAACAGGGTCATGTCGTCGCCGGCTTCCAGCGCGGCCAGCGCCCACTCGACAAAGGTGGGACGGCCCGGCCAGCCGCGAAACCCCACCAGATTGGTCCGCACCACCAGACTGCCCGGGCAGGTGGCGGCAAAGGCTTCGCCCGCATATTTGCTGCGGGCGTACTGGTTCAGCAGCCGCACCGGACAGGTTTCGTCATGCAGGCGCCCGCCATCGCCGGTGAAATAATGGTCGGTGGAAATCTGCACCAGCCCGACGCGGCGGGTCCGGCAATATTCAGCCAGGGTGGCGACAATTCCGGCATTGACCACATAGGCCGCTCCCGGGTCCCGTTCGCAGGCCTCCAGACTGGTCTGCGCCGCCGCGTTGATCACCAGATCGGGGCGAACGGCATCCAGACTGCCGCACAGGGCCGATGGATCGGTGGCGTCGATTTCATGCCCGGCCCCGTGGCGGGCCAGACCGGCCACACTCAGGCCACGGCCGGCGGCGACCCGGCACAAGGCCTGCCCCAGCAGCCCCGAGGCCCCGACAACGGCAATGCGGGAGAGATGGGATCGGGCGGCGATGGCACGGGCTCCTGTCCGGGACTGACTTTCCGCATGCTAGCGCAAGCGGGTTAAAGAGCCCTTGCCGCGCTAACCGGGCGTTAGGAAGATCCATGCTCCACTGCAGCTCCGACCCGTTTCCTGCGATATCCCGCGATGACCGACGCCCCCGCTTCCTACTGGCTTGAGCAACGGCAAAGCCGCATCGACGGCTATGACCGCACCTGGGGGGCCTTCCTGGACATGATCGCCGCCGCCCATGCCGATGGCGCCGACATGGCCGCCTTGCTGCGGCATTACGACGCCCTGGCCGAACGGATCGACGCCCCGGTGACGTCCAGCGTCGCCGGGGCGGTGGCCGCAATCGACCTTGCCGGATTTTCCGCCTGCCGGCTGCCGCTGCGGCTGGTGGTGCGCGACGGCGGCTATCGGATGCAGCCCCACGCCACCGGCGCCGACCTGCTGGTCGGCACCGTTGCCGGACTGGTGGATGCCGACACCGACTGCATCGTCGAATTCGGCAGCGGATTGGGGTTCAACCTGGCCCGCCTGCGGCTGCTTCTGGGCCAGCGCCCGATCACCTACATCGCCTGCGAACCGACGTCCGCCGGGCGCGAAGCGGCCGCCGCCATCTTCCGGCTGCCCCCATCCGGCCGGCTGGAGACGCATTCCTTCGACTATGTCGTCCCCGACCTGAGCGTCCTGGCCCCCTTCCGCCGCATCGTCGCCTTCACCTGCCATTCCATCGAACAGATCCCGGTGCTGGGGGAAAATTTCCACCGTGCCCTGCTGGACACCCGCATCGCCGCCTGCGTCCATTGCGAGCCGGTGGGCTGGCAACGCTTCACCAACCTGCGCGCCAAGGTCCTGTCGATCATGGGCGACCCGGCGGTCTGGCATGAATACCGCGACCGCTATGTCTTCACCGCCAGTGACG
Organism: uncultured Rhodospirillaceae bacterium; assembly: GCA_903941095.1. Classification (GTDB taxonomy): domain Bacteria; phylum Pseudomonadota; class Alphaproteobacteria; order Rhodospirillales; family Magnetospirillaceae; genus Magnetospirillum. The sequence continues at coordinate 1,760 of CAJANN010000241.1, forward strand.
GCCGGCTGGCCGAGAATTCCGCTGTCTGGACCGCCTTGCGCGGCTACAACACCGACCTTTTGCCGGTGATCGCCGATCTGGCCGAGACCGGCGCGCTCACCTTGCGGGTCCTGGCCTATGACGTGGCGGGCGACAATCCGTTCAACCCGTCCAGCCTGATCGTGTGGAGCCGCTGACCGTCAGTAGGTGGTACCGGGAACCATCGGCAATCCACTGGTCCATTCCGGCTCGGCTCCGCCCTCGACCATGATTCGCGCCTCGTCGACGACCAGCCGTCCCTCGTCCAGCATCTCGTCGTGCAGCTCCCGCAGATCGGCATAGAATTTCTGCGTCAGTGTCTGGCAGATGGCCGGATCCTCGATACGGTTCAGGTAGAAGCAGGCCAGCTTGAGCATCCCCAGGGTGGCCGTCGAGAACAGTGCGGAGATGTGGCGGAAGCGCGGGTCGGTATCGGCATCGCGCAGGATCGGCCAAACCTCGGTGTGGAAGCGGGAAAACGAATAATTTTCCGCCACGGCCCGCTCGATGACCGGATACAGCGCCGCGCGATAGGCGTCGACTTCAGCGACAAACAGCGACATGTCGAACTGCTTGAGAAACTCGCCGGCGGCAAAGTGACGGGACTGTTCGCGGATCGAGTCCATCACCGCCTTGCGGTCGGGCAACGGCCCGGTGAAGTCCAGCGATTCCGGCAGCCGCGGCGTCGCCCCCTCGATCAGGGCGCCATCACTGCAATTATAGGCGCGGATATGGAAGCAGCGCAGCTTTTGCTCCAGCATGTCGCGGCTCCAGTCCAGCACGATGTCGGTCTGGATATCGCCGCCGAAATTGCCCGGAACGCTGGCGATCGCCTTGGCCCGGCCGCTTTGCCCCCTGTCCTTGGTGTAGTAGAAGGTATCCTTGGAATGGTGGACTCCCTCGTCGCGCCAGCCGCAATCGAGACCGAAGAAATACATTTCGCTGAAGCCCAGCCGGACCGCCACCGAGACCGCGGTGTTGGTGACGTTGGGGCCGACCGCGGTCATGATCGAGATGTCGCGGGCGAAACATTTCGACGAAACCGAGCTGTCGCGGAAGAAAAACAGCGTCTCGTCGAAATAGCTCATGGTCCGGGGATTGACCGTCACCGACGCGATCAGCCGGATGCCGTCGAAATGCCGGTCGGGATAAAGCTCGGGATTCACGTCGAGCATGTGGTCCAGGAAATCCACCACGGCAACGACGTTCTCAAGCTCGACATGATAGTCGGGGATGATGCCATGCCGCAGACAGATCTGCAGCGATGACCCGCACGAGAAAACAATGGCATGGTCGCGCCATTGCTTGATGTATTCGATGGATTCGTCGATCGACGGCCCCGAGGCGATGATGAAGGCCGGAACCCCCGTGCGGTCGCGGAACGACCCTTCCGCCAGGTAGAAATCGCACTTGTGCAGATTGGTGACCGCATTGCGGATCATCTTGCGTTCGTCTTCGTAGTAACCGCGCGGGATGATCTGCCGCGGAAACTCGTCCAGGGTCCGCCGATAGGCCTCGCTCAGCGCCCACAACGGGTGATGACGGAAGCAATAGACCCCGTCCAGCAGGACGGCCCCCTCGCGTTCGATGATTCCCATGATGTCCTTCGACGCCGTATGGGGAGAACCGGCGACGATGATATGCAAGGTGGTGTTGCGGGCGTCGCAGGCCGCATGCAGGTCAGCCCAGTCAACGGCGTGACACGACGCGTCGAGAAATTCATCGACCACTTCGACGACGACCACATGCTCGACATCGGCGAACTGGATCAGCGGCATCAGGTGATAGCCCAGACCGACACCGAAAATCAGCAGAAAGCCCGAGCGCCCCACCGGCGTGGATGGAACCACGTTCAGTCCGTACTCGCCCAGCCCCGCCCGCAGACGGCGGTACATTTCACGCGACAGCAGACTGTCGCCGGAAAACCCGTTGGCGTCATAGCCGATGCGGGCGGGCTGCGCCAGAAAGGGTTCGACCTGGGCGGCCGTCACCGTGCGGGCGTCGCCGTTATAAAGACGCAGGCTTCCGACACCGATATCGACCGCGACACCGTCTTCGAAAATCGTCCGGACCGAGGCGTCGCCCCCGCCCAGATGCGAGGCCGCCGCAGGAAACGCCCCCGTCAGAAAATCGACATTCCGCTGGTAAAGGCCGGTTTCGGTCATGGTTTCCTCTCGGCATGACGGCGGAACCAGCCGTCTTCGGCCCCGGTCGACACCATCCGCGACATCCGGATCACGATGCCGCCGGCACCGCCAGAAGGGATGCGATATACTGTTCCAGACAGGCCACGAAAGCCTCGTCCTGATACGGCATCGAGGCCTGGACCCGCTCCGGAGCCTGCGTGCGGAACTCGGACAGACGGTCCAGGGACGACGCCCAGCCGACAGCCTTGCCGACATAATCGCCCAGATCCCCGGCGATCATGTCCGCCGCCTCGCCGGTGGCCCGCAATGCGCAAGCCAGCTCGGCGGCCCCGCCATCCATCAGGACGATGACCGGAATACCGGCGGCAAAAGCTTCGCCATAGGTGAAGACCGGGCTGTTCGGGAACGGAGCCAGGGCAACATCGACCAGATTCCAGAATTCGGCCCGGCTGCCCCGGATGATGTCGATCCGGTGGGCAACGCCGAAATTACCGAACATATCGACCAGACCTGCGGTCTTTTCCGGCCGCGAGAAGCGCCCGTCGTCACGCAAGGCCAGTACCGCGTCCGGAATCGATTGCAGGACCTGGCTCCAGACCCGCACCACGTCGTGATTGAAATCGGCCACGGTGATGTCGGCACCCAAGGTCACGCCCCCGGCCTCCCTGGCCGGAAGGGCACTCGCGATCCCGCTCTCGGACGCCGACAGCAGATACGGCCCGCACGCCAGGGTCGAGCCCGCCAGGGACCCACGTGCCCCGGGCAGCGACACCTGATACGGCATGTTCAGCCAGGACAGCTGCGCCCGGGCGGCATTGCGCAGGAACAGGCCGTGATGCGACGCACCGGCCAGACCGTCGCAATCGATGATGACGTCGACGCCCTCGCCCCGCGCCAGGGCGGCGAAGGTCAGTTCGTCCAGTTGGCTGATTTCCCGCCAGCGCCGGAACGCATTGCGATAGGCCAGATTGGCCGGATCGCCCAGGTCGCCGCTGCCGAACCCGATGACGAGCGTGTTCTCGCGATTGTGCCGGGCGGCGATGCGGCCGATCATGGTCCGGGTGGCATCGTCCTGGACGTTGGCGCACAGATAGGCGATGCAGCGGCGGGTCCCGGCCGCCGGCGGCGGCAACGGCCGCACCACCTTGGGGGCCTTGCTTTGGATCAGGCCGCGCCAGCCGTCGACGCAGGCGGCATAGCGGGGTCCGCCGGCATGGGGATGATAGCGCCAGTCGGCAACGGCGGCGGCCTGGATGGCCGGAGACCCCGGCCCCCGCTGGACGGCCATCTCATGACAGGTACGGCCGGCGTCGAACTCCCCGGCCAGGGTCAGAAGGTGGCCCAGACGGCTGAGCAGCGTTGCCGAAACCCCGCCCAGGGTCTGCACGCTGCGCAAGATCCCGATGGCCTCGTCATACTCGCCCTGGCGTTCATGCAAGGTGGCCAGAAGGTCCAGTGCCTCGACTTCCGCAGGAAAGACCGCCAGATGCTGTTCGACCCAGACCCGGGCCGCCGCCGGATCGGCGCCGGACAAGGCCGCCTTGGCCCGGCGCAGCAGGGGACGGTCGCTGATGGCGGCGAATGCCTCGGCAAAATTGGGCAGATCGCCTCCGAAGGCACCAAGCAGACGGCCATCCGTCGGAATGGTGGTCGCCATCTTGCCGCAGAACAGCGCCTCGGTCAGGCGCCCGACCAGACAGTTGAGCACGGCCAGGACTTCCCAGAGATCGGCCGGAGCCCGCGGATTGTCGCGTGCGGCTTCAAGCAGCTTCAGGGACTGGGCAAACTGCCCCTGCCGGAAGGAAATCGCCGCCAGGGCACAGACGACTTCGACCTCGTGCTCGGAATCGGACAGTTTCTGCTCGGCGACAGCCACTGCTTCATCCACATGGTTCGAATCCAGCGCATCCCGTACCTGCGCCAGAATGTCTATGGACACCATGAGCAATTCTCCGTTGTTCGAAATCAGGCGCTGAAGTCGGCCCCGCCGCTTTCCGGGACATCGCCGGCTGGCGCGGCCTCGGCCGGAATGTTGAACAGGCCTGCGGCGATGTTGCTGTTGATGGTGATCAGGATGCCAGCCTTCTCCGGCTGGGGATCGGCGATGATGTCGACCGTGGTCTTGTCGATGAAATTGCACAGCGACAGCATGTTCTGCAGCAATTCCAGCGGCAGGGTGGTTTCCGGCGAGGCCAGCTCGGACTGGAAGATCGTCCACAGCCGCCAGTTCAGCCGAACCGCGATCAGAAAATCTTCGGGCGAAGCGTCGGGACGCTGACTGTCCGCCATCCGCCGCGCAGCCTCGGTCAAGGCCCAGGCCTCGGTCTGGCGCGGATTTCCACCCGCCGGAATGTTGCTGTAGGAGCCTTGGAACGGCGGATAACTCATCATCCCTCCTCAACGCCGGAATCTCTACGGAACCCCGATGGTATTAGCATGGAGCAAATTAATGAACTATGAACAAAAAAAATCGGAAGAAGACATCAAGTCTTCTTCCGATCTTTTTTAGACTACAGGAAAGATTAGCGGAACATCGCCAGGATGCCCTGCTCCTGCTGACCGGCGAAGGACAGCGCCTGAATGCCGAGCTGCTGACGAGTCTGCAGCGACACCAGATTGGCACCTTCTTCGTTCAGATCGGCCAGCGTCAGCTTGTCCGAACCTTCCTTCAGCGTGTTGACGTAGGACTTGGTGAAGTCCGACCGGGTCTGCAGCAGCGCCACGTTGGTACCCAGCGTCTTCGCGTTGGAACGGACGGTGGCGATGGAGCTGTCCATCTTTTCGATGATGGCGTCGAAGCGGGACACTTCCGCCGAGATCGACGACCAGCCGCCGGTCAGGTTGGTCACGGCACTGGCGATGACCGAGGTGCTGGCGCCAGTGAAACCGGCGACCTCAGAGAAGCGGTTGTCCGTCCCCTGCACTTCAAGGATGGCCGAGGTCTTTTCCGAGAACTGCACCTTCAGAACGGCGGCGGTGCTGTTGATCAGGTTCAGACCCTGGTAATTGGTGTCGTTGGACAGCGCGCTCAGCTGGGTCGCCAGAGTGTTGAACTGCGAGGCCAGATCGACACGCTCGGTCCCCGTGGCACCCTTGGCGCTGAGCAGCACGCCCTTCATCTGCA
>CAJANN010000242.1 GCA_903941095.1 uncultured Rhodospirillaceae bacterium
CAGCAACCCCGCCGGGCTGGTCCGCTATATCAGTCAACAGGCCGGAGCGGCCAAGATGCGGCCCGACCACAAGATCGTCTTCATCCGCGATTGGGACGATCCCAAGCGCCGGGTGGGGGCAATGCAGAAGCTGGTGGGAAAATTGGTGGAGATCGCCGCCGCATCGTCCTGAGATCAGGACAGCGCGGCTTCAGCCTCTGTCTCGCGGACAATATCGATCAGACGCAGAAGAACGTCGGGTTCCTGGGCTCCGGCGACCGCATACAATCCATCCAGGATCAGGCACGGCACACCGTTGACACCCTGGCGGTGCGCGCGGGCATTGTCGTTCAGAATTGTCGAGACGTCGGCGTCGGAACGCAGATAGCGTCCCAAATCTTCGACGGAAAGACCGACCCGGTTGCCGATTCCCACCAGATCGTCGATGGCGCCGATATCGATGCCCTCGCAAAAATATGCCGCGTACAAGGCCTCGACGGTTTCCGCCTCCAGCCCGGATGCACTGGCGAACCGGATCATGCGGTGAGAGTGCGTGGTATTGGGCGCACGGCTGATCCGGTCGAAATTGAACAGGATTCCCTCGGCCTCTCCCGCGGCCGCAACGGCGGCGTTGATGCGTTGGACCCGGGCCGCGCCACCAAATTTACGATCAAGATACTCGTTGCGATCGATCCCCTCTGGCGGAATGTCCGGGTTAAGCAGGAACGGGCGCCAGCGGATATCGATCCGCAAGCCCGGGCGCTGGGCCAAAGCGCGCTGAAAGCGACGCTTCCCGACGTAACACCAGGGGCAGACAGTATCGAAAATAAAATCGAGTCTCACAGAAGTCGGACCAACAGGGATCAGAATGGGAACGTGTTTGCGGCAGGGCTCAGTCCTGACTGCGCCGTGCCCGTGCCAGGAGCGATTCCAGATCATCGTCCTCGCGCACATCGGTGCTGCCCACCTGAACCCATACCTTGACCGGCTGGTAGACGTCGCGGACGGCAAAGTCGGTATAGGCCAGCACGCCGGCAATCCGGTGCATCACCACTTCGGCCTCGACCAGGGGAGTGTCGGGAAGAACGACACAAAATTCGTTCGGCTTGTAAGCGGCGGTGATGTCCTCTGCCCGCAACAGGCCGGTGATCCATTGCCCCAGCTGCTGGGTCAGGTGCAGGGCTGCGTCAACGCCGAACTGACGGCGCACCTCGTCGATATTGGGGGCCGAGAAGACTATGACCGCAAGATGGCGGTTCTGGCTTTTGGCCACATCAAGGCGGCTGCTCAGATAGGATTCCAGGAAGGCGCGTCCGTAAACTCCGGTCAGGGAGTCCCGGGTGGATTCCTGCAGGCTGTCGTTCATGGCCGAACGGATGGCCCACCGCAGCTGTTGACGGCGTTCAAGGGTGATCACGGCGGCCCGCAGGATCCCCGCCTCGATCGGACGATGCAGGACCCGGGTCGCACCGCGGCGATAGGCCTCGCTGGTATCGGTGGCCATCCCGGACAGCAAAATCATCGGCAGGTTGAACAGCCGGGGATTGTTGCGCACCTGGGTGCAGAAACCGAGAATGCCTTCGGGCTCCTCGGCGAAGCTTAGAACTGCGGCATCGAAATTACGCTTGGTGAGCGTTTCTTCCGCTTCGTAAAGGGTTGAGACGACACTTATTTCCCCGGCGTCAGCCAGAATCGCCCGGACTGTTTCGATATCGTCGCCGATGATCAGAATGGCCGCCTGGTTGCTTCCGGACGTTTCGGAGACGCGATCCCGGGCGTCGATTCCAAATTTCTGTGCCGTTTCAGCCCGATGACGCAATTCGGCATGCATGGTCGCCAACCGCACCAACGGGCGCATCCGGGCGTATAATTCCATGTCGTCGCAACCGAAGGCGAAGACGTCGTCCAAATCCGCATCCAGGACACGCAGACATAATTCGCTGTTTGGCCGATCAGCATAGACCACCACAGGAATGTCGCTGGTGGCCGGGTCTTTTTTCAAGCCCAGCCCGAAGGCCACCGGATCGACTCCGGTCGGCTCTCCCACCAGAATCAGGTCGGGGTGTTCGGCATGCGCCGACTGGGTGCCATCGGCAAAGCCTTCCGCCAGACCGGCGTGGTAGCCGCCCCGGCTCAGACGATCCCGCAACGAGGCGGCCCGGGCCTGATTGCCGTCAACGATAAGGACATTCGCAAGCCGGATCATGTGCGCCCCGATCTCTTGGCCGATCAATGGTCGGTCAGGATAGTACGGAATGGTCGATATCATAAGAGGAGATGTGCATCTTTCATGCGCTCTGTGCGTTATTTGCCTTCTGATGAGCTGCGGCACGGATGGCCGACAGGGTGGTTCGTGTCGTGATGGCCTCGGGGTCCAACCGCAAATGCAACAGGGCCAGCCTGCCGGATCGGCTGGCGGTCAGCGCCTCTGCGAAGACGGTCGAGAAATCTTCTGTCCGTCCCACCGTTGCCGTCCAGGCCCCATAGGCTGCCGCCAAGGCACAGAAATCCGGATTGGCAAGGTCTGTCGCCAGAGCCCTGCCCGGATTTGCCGCCTCCTGATGCATCCGGATGGTTCCGTACATCCCATTATCGACGATCACGACCAATGGCGACAATCCGTGCAGCTTGGCCGTTGCCAGTTCCTGGGCGGTCATCAGAAAGCACCCGTCCCCGGCAAATGCCAACACCGTCCGGTCGGGGTAAAGCGCCTTGGCGGCAAGGGCTGCGGGCAGGCCGTAGCCCATCGAACCGTTAGCGGGGGCAAGCTGGGTGCCGAACCGGCGGAACCGGCGAAACCGTTGAACCCAGCCGGTATAATTACCGGCTCCGGTGCAGATGATGGCATCGTCGGGCAAGGCGGAATCGATGCTCACCATGACGGCCCCCATGTCGAGTGGCCCAGGGCAGGGATGGGGGATCAGATTTTCCAGATATTCCTGGCGCAAGTCGTGCGTCCAATCCTGCCACCCATGCCGGGATGGCGGCGTCAATGCGGCCGCTCGACGGGAAAATGTCGTCGGGGAGGCGGGAATCGCCAAGGAGGGACGAAACACCCGCCCCAGTTCCTCGGGGGCGGGAAAAACATGAACCAGGGTCTGCGTCGGTTCCGGAGATCGGATCAGGGTGTAGTTTCGGGTGTCGATCTCGCCCAGTCGGGTCCCCACAGCCAGGATCAGGTCTGCCTCACGGACGCGGCGTTCAAGCTTTGGGCTGATGGAAAACCCAAGCTCTCCCACATAGGACGGACTGGCATTGTCGCACAGGTCCTGACGGCGGAATGCAGCGGCAACCGGGATCTTCCAGGATTCGGCGAAGCGCCGCAGGGATTCGGTCGCATCCTGTGACCAGCCGCCCCCTCCGACGATGACCAATGGCCGTTCAGCGGCTTCCAGCAAATCCCGAAGACGATCCATATGGCAATCGCCGGGATGCGAGTGCGCTGCCGGAACCAGACCGACATTGGCGACCTGTTTCCGTTCCGCCAGAATGTCTTCCGGCAAAATCAGGACAACCGGGCCAGGGCGGCCGCCGCAGGCGCAGGCAAAAGCCCGCGCCACGGCTTCGGGAATCCGGGAGGCATCTTCGATCTGCTCAATCTGCTTTGCGAGTGGAAGAAACATCACCCGAAAATCGACTTCCTGAAAGGCCTCACGCCCCAGATTGGGGCGGTCAACCTGACCGATCAGCAGCACCATCGGCGTCGAATCCTGGAATGCCGTATGCACCCCCACCGCGGCATGGCTGGCTCCCGGCCCGCGAGTGACGAAACAGACCCCCGGCCGTCCGGTCAGCTTTCCGATGGCTTCCGCCATGTAGGCGGCTCCGCCTTCGTGGCGGCAGGTCAACAGGCGGAGATGGTCCCGGCGATCCCAGGCGGCATCGATAAAAGGCAGAAAACTCTCGCCCGGTACCAGGGTGACCAGAGAACAGCCCTGGGCGACCAGGGAATCGGCCAGAATCTCACCGCCGGTGCGCATGGTGATGCTCCTCTGCTATGCTACTGGATCTGATGGTCCGGTGATGCCGTCAATCCGTCAATCGTTTGCGCGTGCAATGGGGGCACAAAGGCCCGAGACAAGGAAAAAGTCATGTCCATCTGGGGGGATTTGCTTGATCGCCTGATGTCCGTTTCCGGGGGCGACCAGGACATCGATCAGGCTGTGGCTGCGGCATTCGGGCGGCCTGCCGCCGATTTCACCGAATCGGCCGAAACCGCCAGGGGGCTGATTCGCGACGTCTTGCCGGATTGGCACCTGCATGTCGGTTTTGACGCATCCGGGCTTTTCCCCTATGCCGCATTGAGCCGGAACGACATCCACATCGACGCAGCCGCCCCCAGCCTGCCCCTTGCCCTGCTGCGGGTCCTGGTCAAGACTCGCGGGATACTTCCTGAATGACCAGTTCCAATGCCGTCCGAACCGCCTGGGTGCGGACGGTGTCGCGGTCCCCATCGAACACGGCATGGTACGTGTAAGCGGAACGCCCCCGCAGGCATACGGCAAAATGGACCAGGCCAACCGGCTTCTCCGCCGATCCTCCGGACGGGCCGGCGATGCCGGTGACGGCGACTGCCATATCTGCAGGGGAATGGGCCAGGGCCCCGGCAGCCATCGCTCCGGCCACGGCCTCGCTGACGGCTCCTTCCTCGGCGATCAGCGAGGGGGGGACACCCAGCATTTCGGACTTGGCCAGGTTGGAATAGGTAACGAACCCTCTTTCCAGAACCGCGGAAGAACCGGGCAAAGCGGTAATGGTCCCGGCCACCAATCCGCCGGTACAGGATTCCGCCGTCGTCAGGGTCAGTCCGCGGGCAGAGCAGACGTCAAACACCCGGCGGGCAATCGTCAGCAGATCATCGGACGCTATGGTCATGGCAAGCTCCACCACAAAGACGCAAGCGCCAGAAGGAATGCGCCGTAGAGGGCCGCCAGAATATCGTCGGCCATCACCCCCAATCCTCCCCCCAGATGCTGGTCGGCCCATGAGGCCGGCCACGGCTTCCAGATGTCGAGAAGACGGAACGCCATGAAGCCGATCAGATAGGGCAGGGGCTCGGGCGGGACCGCGGCCAGAACAAGCCATTGCCCGGCGACTTCGTCGATCACCACCTCTTGCGGATCGTCCCGGCCGGACTTGCGGACATATACCGACGCCGCCCACCACCCGATGAAAGCGCAGGCGGCAGCGGCGGTCAGCAGGGCGGGTGTGCCGCCCCAGTTCGCCAGGCCCCAGGCGAACGGTATCGCGGCCAGGGATCCCCACGTTCCCGGCGCCTTTGGCAGCAGACCGCAGCCGAACCATGTCGCCAGCCAAAAAGCGGGGTGCCAGCAAGGCAGATTTCGAGGCTGTGAAATGGCGTTTCCTCCGTGAAGACGCAGATCCCAGCCTATCCCCGATAAGGCTTGGGCCATTAATACCTTTCCGTCAATCATCCACCATTTGCAGGTATTGGTCCATTTTCCCGTCCATGTGACACTTGATTCTGGTTTAGGCATCGTTCCCGCCCGGGCCATTCGCGATAGGGGGAGGCATGTCGGGCAATGCGTTCCTCTGGCTAAGGCTGGTATTCCGCTTTCTGGCGGGAGGCATGATTGCCACGGGGGCTTTGTGGTGGGGCCTCGATGCCCGCCTGTCCTCCGATATCGAGACCATTACCCGCCAGGCCCTTGAGCGCGAACTGGAAGACGAATCCCGACAGGATCGCATCCGGTTGGACCAATCGGTCCGTTCGCATCTGGCCCTGGCGCGGCTGCTGGGCGGCCAGACTTCCATCGCAGGCCATGCCGATGGCGTGTTGAGAACCCCGGCCTCGTCGCCTTCGGTCGTCGCCGGAGAGCCCGGATGGTTGCCGCCAAGGGGAGAGCGCGGGACGTTTCCCCCGATCAGTTTCGTCCTGATCGCCAACCGCTCCGGTCAAGTGCATGAAGTGGTGTCCTTGGCCGGAGACGCCATTCCGGTTTCCTTGGGCCAGGTCGACCGGGACGTGATCGTTCCGGCCCTCGGACAGTCCCGTATCGTGTCGTTGGGCGATGCCGTCTTCATCGCATCGGCGGCTGAAACGGGGGATAACGGGGCAACGTTGGTTTTGTTGTCCCGCCTTGATTCCCGGTTTCTGTCTTTCAACCACCAATCAGGATTTCAGACCGGGCACGTCATCGCCGTCGGCGACCGTGGGCAACGGGCCATCGTCGCCAGCAGCAATACTGGACTGGTTGTTCCTGGGACCGCCATCCCCGAATTGTCCCGGGATTGGCTGGTGGTCGGAGTGGGATCGCTGGATCTGGGAGGAGCCGGGGTCGAAGCTTATTTCCTGACACTGGTGTCCCGCAAGATGGCCGCGGACCGGGTGCGTCCGATTCTCGAGCAGGAACGGAGCCAGAGAATCGTTCTGGCTGCCGCCATGAGCGGTTTGATGCTGCTGATGCTGCTGTTGGTCGCGTGGCGATTACGCACCCTCATTCGGCAAGTAGGACGTGCCGTCGGGCGTGTCTCCGGCGTGGCGGTTCCGAAGTTCGTGGGAGGGGATGAACTCTCGGAATTACTGTCGCGCATAGAGGGATTGACCGATGAGGTTCTCAAATCGCGCGATCTTCTGCAGGCGGAAAAGGCCGAACATGTTCGCTTGGTGACCGAGCGGGTGGCTATCGAGTCCGAAAACGAGCGGTTGCGCCTGCTGTTCTCCATTACCGATCTGCTGGGCGTCGGCGTCCTGCGTATTTCCCCAGCCGGCCCGATCTCCGAGAACGCGGTGATGGACCTTTATGTCCAGTCCTGCGGCGGTCCCGACGTCCTCATCAATGCCCGAACCGGGGTGGACAGACAGACAGTGCCGATCAATTGCCACGGGCAGACGCGATTTTTCGAATTGCGGGAACCGGCGATTCCGGATGGAAATATTCTGCTGGTCACAGACGTGACAGATCGTCGGCAGACCGAGGAAACCGTGAAGGAATTTGCCTTGTTTCCGGCTCAGAACCCCTGTCCTGTACTGCGCATCGGTTTGGACGGGACAATCTTGCATGCCAACCGCGCCAGCGCGGGCCTGCTGGAAGAATGGAAAACCGAGACGGGGGGGCTGCTTCCCGAATTGTGGCGCAAGCGTGTCGGAGACATATCCCTGGGGGAACGGAGCCGGGTTATCGAGTGCGACATTGGTGAAAGGACCTTCGCGCTGAGCTTCGTCCCGATTCCCGGTGCCGATTATGTCAACGTCTATGCCTCGGATATCACGGCCCGTCTTGAGGCCGAGCGTCTGCTGGCGGCGGCCAATGAAGATCTGGAAATTCGGGTCGCCGAGCGGACCCAGGATCTGTTAAGGGCGAAAAACCTGGCAGAAGAAGCCAATCGCGCCAAGACCGAATTTCTGGCGATGGTCAGCCATGAACTGAGAACCCCACTGAACGCCATCATCGGCTTTTCCGAGATCATGCAAGGCGGTCTGTTCGGTGCGATGGGGAACCCGCGCTACGAAAGTTACGTCGAGGACATCATCGGTTCGGCGCGCCATCTGCTGAACGCGATCAACGATATATTGGACATGGTGAGAATAGAGTCCGGCGAAATGGTTCTGTCGTTTGAACAGGTCGGCGTCGCACAGACCATAGAAACCGCCTTGCGCCTGATCGCAGAGCCCGCCCGAATGGAAGGCGTGCAGGTCATCGCAACACCTATTTCCCCCTCTTTGACCATTCCGGCGGACCGGCGGCGGCTTCTGCAAATTCTGCTCAATCTGCTGTCCAACGCCGTCAAGTTCACCCCTCGGGATGGCGCTGTGGAGATATCGGCCAGGGCCGATTCCCACTGGGTTTGGATAGCGGTCAAGGATTCCGGAATTGGGATGGCCGATGATGAAATCGCCGTGGCGCTGCAACCGTTCCGTCAGGTGGATTCATCCCTGGCGCGGCGCCACGACGGAACGGGCCTGGGCCTGCCATTGGCGCGATCCCTGGCCGAGTTGCACGGGGGAAGCCTGGCCGTCAGCAGCGCACGTGGCATTGGAACCGAGGTCATCGTCACCCTGCCGTTGATCCGCGGGCATCCTTAACGGTATCGCTCTTCCTGCCAGGGGTCGCCGACATCGTGGTATCCCCGCAGTTCCCAATAACCGGGACTGTCTTTTTCCATGAAGGTGATGGCGCGAATCCACTTCGCACTTTTCCAGAAATACAGCCGGGGAATAATGGCCCGGACAGGTCCGCCATGCTCGCGCGTCAAAGGCTCTCCCTGCCACGAGTGAGCCAGCATGACGTCGTCCGCGGCAAAACTGTCCAGCGGTACGTTGGTGGTATAACCGTCAAAGCTGCGCAGCATGACGAAACGTGCATCGGCCCGTGGGCGCACCAGTTTCAGCAAATGTCCCGATGCAACCCCGGTCCAGCGGCTGTCGTACAGCGACCAAGTCGTAACGCAGTGAATGTCGGTGACCAGATCGCTCTGAGGCTGGGATAGAAACTGCTCCCACGTCCATTGCAAGGGGGTTTCGACAGCCCCGCCGACGCTTAGCGACCATTCCCCGGTGGACAGGTTCGGCTGGATTCCCAGATCCAGGACGGGCCAGTCCCGGGTCAGGCGCTGCCCCGGCGGAAGACGGTCGCGGCCCGGAACGCCGGTCAGTCCCCGGCCGTCCCGAGCCCATTTTTCCTTGGCCCCGATCAGCTTGTCGCGTCTGTCGCCATCCTCGGACATGCCCCGGTCATCCTTTATCCCGCAGCAGGCGCGACTTCTCGCGGTTCCAGTCCCGCTGCTTGATTGCCTCGCGCTTGTCGTGTGCCTTGCGCCCCTTGGCCAGCCCCAGCAAGACCTTGGCTATGCCACGGGGGTTGAAGTGGATATCCAGCGGCACCAGCGTCATGCCGTCCTTGGCGATGGCGCTGACCAGCTTGCGCAGTTCCCGCCGGTGCAGCAGCAGCTTGCGCGGACGCCGCGTCTCGTGCGGAAACGGCATCTTCGACTGATATTCCGGGATATAGGCGTTGTAGAGCCACAATTCAGCCCCATTGGGGCCGGCGAATGCCTCGTTGATGTTTCCCTTGCCGGCGCGGAGGGACTTGACCTCGGTTCCGGCCAGCATGATGCCGGCCTCAACCGTGTCGACGATCGTGTAATCGTGACGGGCCTTGCGGTTCTGGGCGGCAATGTGGTCGGGAAGCGACATGGCGTGGGGCCGGGAAGGGGGGGAGCCCCCCTGCCTCAGATCAGCCCGACCTGCTTCATCGCCGCCTGGACCCTGAGGCGCGCCGCTTCCGTGACCTCGACCAGGGGCAGGCGGACATCGGCGGTCGACTTGCCCAGCAAGCTGGCTGCGTACTTCGCCGGAGCGGGGTTGGTCTCGCAGAACATGGCGTCGTGCAACGGCATCAGGCGGTCACGGATGGCGAAGCAAGTGGTGAGATCCCCCTTCTGCCAAGCTTCATGCATCTGGGCGCACAAACGCGGAGCCACGTTGGAACTGACGGAAATGCACCCGACCCCACCCTGAGCCAGGAAGGCCGTAGCGGTGGCGTCCTCCCCGGACAACTGGCAGAACTCGCTGCCGACGGCGACGCGCACCTGCAGCGGCCGGGCCAAGTCGGCGGTCGCATCCTTGACGCCGACGATGCCGGGAATCCTGGCAAGGCGGGCAAACGTGTCAATCGAGATGTTCACCACCGAACGGCCCGGAATGTTGTAGACGACGATCGGCAGGTCGACAGCCTTGGCGATCGCCTCGTAATGGCGGAACAGACCTTCCTGGCTGGGCTTGTTGTAATAGGGGGCGACCACCAGGGCGGCGTCGGCCCCAGCCTGCTTGGCATGACGGGTCAGGGCGATGGCTTCGTCGGTGCAGTTCGATCCGGTTCCGGCAATGACGGGAACCTTGCCTCCGGCAACCTCGACGCACAGCTCGACCACACGCTTATGCTCGGCATGGGACAAGGTCGGAGACTCGCCGGTGGTTCCGCACGGAACGACGCCGTGGCTGCCCTCGGCGATCTGCCAGGCGACGAAATCCTGGTACGCCTTCTCATCCACCTTGCCGTCGCGGAAGGGGGTGATGAGGGCGGTGATCGATCCCTTGAACATGGCCTTATCCCTGAAAAATATATCGGTGGGCGTGAACCGAAGACATTACAGACAAGCCCTGCGCCACACAAGACCCGCCATCCGGCCTTGCGAAAGCAGTCTGCCCGTCCCTAATATGCCCTCCTCGGGACTGCACGATTGGAGCGGCATTGAGGGGGATCATATATTCAGCATTGGCGGCGGTGCTGCTGCTGACGGCGCAGCCGGCCGCCAGCCGGGCCGAAGTTCCCGCAGCTGAACGCCACACCTATCAGCAGGTGTTCGCCGCTGCCCGCAAGGATCGCTTCGCGGAGGCCGAACGGCTGGCCATGCAGTCGAAAAACCGCCTGCTGGCCAAGCTGATCCGCTGGATGACATATGCCAGCCCCCGGTCTGGAGCCAGCTTCGAGGAAATCACCTCATTCATCGAGACCTCTTCCGACTGGCCGCTGATGGCATCCATCCAGCGCCGGGCCGAGGAATCGATCTCTGCCGCTACCCCGGCCGACCGTATTCTGGCCTGGTACCAGGGACGGGAACCGGTGACATCCGATGGCAGCATGGCCCTGGCCAAGGCCTTGATCGGTACGGGACAGGTTGATCGCGCGGTTGCCGTCCTGCGCAAAGCCTGGATCGAGGGAGCCTTCGGAGCCATGCAGGAGCGTCAGTTCCTGACCCAGTTCTCCGATTACCTGCAACCCGACGATCACTGGCGTCGCCTGGACCGCCTGCTGTGGGACAAGCAGGATGGCCCGGCGGGGAACATGCTGCTGAAGGTCTCCGTGGGGCAACGCCAGTTGGCGCAAGCCCGTCTGGCCTTGCAGAACGGCAAGGCCAATCCGGAACCGGCAGTGGCGGCGGTTCCCAAGGAATTGCGCGATGATCCCGGCCTGATTCTGGATCGTGTCCGCTGGCGTCGGCAGAAAGATCAGGACGAGGATGCCATCGATCTGCTGTCGCATCCGGCCCGCAATCGGGTCCGTCCGGATCTGTGGTGGCAGGAACGCAGCATCCTGGCCCGTCGGGCGCTGCAGAAGGGTTTGATTTCGCAGGCATATCAGGTTGCGGCCGATCATGCCCTGGATCCCAAGGCGGCGCAGTTCTCGGATGCCGAGTTTCTGGCGGGGTGGATCGCCTTGCGCTTTCTTGACGACCGGGAAACCGCCCTGGCTCATTTCCAGCGTCTCTGGGATGCCGTTTCGACCCCGCTTTCGCGGTCGCGGGCGGCCTATTGGGCCGGGCGGACGGCGGAGATGCTGAAGGACGACCGCGGTGCCCGCGACTGGTACACTCGCGGCGCACGGTATTTCACGGCCTATTACGGTCAACTGGCGGCGTCGCGACTGGACGACCATCATTGGCCGCTGCCCCCGGATCCGCAGCCGACCACGGATGATCGCAAACGATTTGAAAACCGCGAACTGGTTCGCGCCATCCGGATCATGACCGAGATGGGGGAAAGCGAACATCTGCGGGCATTCTTCATCCGTCTCAACGAGGTGGCGCAAAGCCCGGGAGAGCGTACCCTGGTGGGTAAGCTTGCCCTGGAAGGTGGCCGCAATGATCTTGCCGTGGCCGTCGCCCGGCGCGCCGATCGCGACAGCGTGTTCCTGGTCGATGCCGGATGGCCGGTTCCATCGGTTTCCGGCGACGACAGTCCGGAAAAAGCCTTGGTTCTGGCCTTGATCCGTCAGGAAAGCGGATTCATCACCGATGCCCATTCCCCCGTCGGCGCCCGTGGTCTGATGCAACTGATGCCGGCTACGGCCGAAAAGGTTGCCAAGGGGATCAAGGTTGCGTTCAATGCCCGCAAGCTGGACGATCCCGACTATAATGTCCGCCTGGGGCGGGCCTACCTGTCCGACATGATTTCCGATTTCGGCGGTTCCTATATCCTGGCCCTGGCGGCGTACAATGCCGGCCCGTCGCGGGCGCGGCGCTGGATGCGCGATTATGGCGACCCCCGCGACCCCCGCGTCGATGTGGTTGACTGGATCGAGATGATCCCCTTTACCGAGACGCGGGGATACGTGCAAAGGGTCATGGAGAGCGTGTCGATCTATCGACGCAAACTGGGCCGCAACAACGGCATGTCGTTCGAAGATGACCTGAAACGCTGGGCCCGGCGGACGGAGTAGGTCGCGACATGCCCGCCCATGCCGATTTCATCCATCTTCGGGTCCATACCGCCTATTCGTTGTCGGAAGGGGCGATCAAGCTCAAGCAGCTGGTCAAGATTTGCGAGAAGTCGGCCATGCCGGCGGTGGGAATCGCCGATACCGGCAATCTGTTCGGCGCACTTGAGTTCTCGACATCATGCGCCGACGCGGGAATTCAGCCGATCATCGGCTGCCAGGTGGCGGTTCGGCGTGACGACGGAATCCCCAGCAAGGACGGGCGCAGGCCACCGCCCGACTGGGTCGTGCTGCTGTGCCAAAGTGAAGTCGGTTACGCCAACCTTCTGAAGCTGGTATCCAAGGCCTATCTGGAAACCGACGCCGGCGAGACGCCCCAGATCCGGATACTCGACCTGGAAAGCTTGTCGACCGGGCTGATTTTGCTGACGGGCGGGCCGGGTGGCCCCGTCAACCGCCTGCTGACGGACGGACAGGCGGACAAGGCCGAGATATTGCTGGTCCGGCTGGCCCAGGCTTTTTCCGGACGGACCTATGTCGAATTGCAGCGCCACGGTATCGAGGCCGAAGATCGGGCCGAACCGGGGCTGATCGAACTGGCCTACAAGCACGAGCTTCCGTTGCTTGCCACCAATGAGCCTTTCTTCGCCGACCGCGGCATGTATGAGGCTCACGACGCCCTGATCTGTATTGCAGAGGGAGCCTATGTCAGTCAGGAAGAGCGCCGCCGGCTGACTCCGGAGCATTATTTCAAATCTCCCGCTGAAATGCGGGCCCTGTTCGCGGATTTGCCGGAAGCTTGCGACAACACTCTGGTGGTGGCCAAAAGGTGTGCCATCATGGTGTCGAAACGCAAGCCTATTCTGCCGCCCTACCGTATGGACGGCATGACCGAGGCCGATGTTCTGCGTGCCAAATGTCTGGAGGGGTTGGAACTCCGCCTGGAAAAACACGTTTTTCAGCCTGGGATGACCGAAGAGGAACGGGAGCATGCCGCCCGGCCCTATCGTGAGAGAATCGAGTATGAAATCGGTGTGATCGAGCAGATGGGCTTTCCCGGCTATTTTCTGATCGTGTCCGATTTCATCCAATGGTCGAAGGCTCACAATATTCCCGTGGGGCCCGGGCGTGGGTCCGGTGCCGGTTCGGCTGTCGCCTGGGCCTTGACCATCACCGATCTCGACCCCCTGCGCTGGGGATTGCTGTTCGAACGCTTCCTCAATCCCGAGCGCGTTTCGATGCCCGACTTCGACATCGACTTCTGCCAGGACCGGCGCGAGGAAACGATCCGCTACGTCCAGGAAAAATACGGTTTCCGGCAGGTGGCACAGATCATCACTTTCGGAAAGTTGCAGGCCCGTGCCGTCCTGCGTGATGTCGGCCGGGTGTTGCAGATGCCTTACGGTCAGGTCGACCGTATCTGCAAGCTGGTCCCCAACAATCCGGCCAACCCGGTTACCCTGGAACAGGCTCTTGAGATTGAGCCCCAATTGAAAGAAGCCCGGGAGCGGGACGAGGCCGTCGCCCATCTCCTGGATATCGGCATGAAGCTGGAGGGCTTGTACCGTCACGCTTCGACCCATGCCGCAGGCGTGGTCATCGGCGACCGCTCGCTGGACGAACTGGTCCCGCTGTACCGCGATCCCCGGTCCGACATGCAGGTTACCCAGTTCAATATGAAATGGGTGGAAGCGGCCGGGCTGGTAAAGTTCGACTTTCTCGGCCTGAAGACCCTGACGGTGATGATCACCGCCGTCGAACATATCCGCAAATCAGCGGGAATCGCCGTCGACCTGTCGGCGTTGCCCTTGGATGACACGGCGTCTTATGACCTTCTTGCTCGCGGCGACACCGCCGGGGTGTTCCAGCTGGAAAGTTCGGGGATGCGCGATGTGTTGCGCAAGATGCGGCCGAACCGGCTGGAAGACCTGATCGCGGTAGTCGCCCTGTACCGGCCGGGTCCGATGGATCAGATTCCTCGCTACATCGCCTGCAAGCATGGGCAGGAGGAGCCGGACTACATGCATCCGCTGCTGGAGCCGATCCTGAAGGAAACCTTCGGAATCATGGTCTACCAGGAACAGGTGATGCAGATCGCACAGGTGCTGTCCGGCTATTCCCTGGGCGGTGCCGACCTGCTGCGCCGTGCGATGGGCAAGAAGATCAAGGAAGAGATGGAGGCGCAGCGCAAGGCCTTCGTCGATGGCGCCGTCGCCCGTGCCGTCGACGCCGATCAGGCCTCGATGATTTTCGACAAGGTCGCCAAGTTTGCCGAATACGGTTTCAATAAGTCGCATGCCGCCGCCTATGCGCTGATCGCCTACCAGACGGCGTGGCTGAAAGCCAATTACCCGGCCGAGTTCATGGCGGCGACCATGACCTACGAAATCAGTTCGACCGACAAGCTGAACGCTTTCCGGCAGGAACTGGACCGCTTGAAGATCAAGCTGCTGCCGCCGGATATCAATCGGTCCCGCCATGACTTCACCGTGGAAAAAATGCCTGACGGCACGATGGCGGTGCGCTATGCCCTGGCTGCCTTGAAAAATGTCGGAGAGGGCGCTTGTCGCTCGATCGCGGAAGAACGGGACCGCAACGGCCCTTATCGGGACCTGTTCGACTTTGCCCGACGCCTTGATACCAAGCAGCTCAACCGGCGCCAGATGGAAAACATGGTCCGGGCCGGGGTGTTCGACAGCCTGGAAAAGAACCGGGGCAAGGTGTTCCGGAACGTCGAGCCCCTGATGCGCTTTGCCGCCGCCGAGGCCGAGCAGCGCGGATCGTCACAGATGAGCCTGCTGGGCGGGAATGTCGCGCCGCCTCCGAAGTTGGAAGCCGCCGCCGACTGGTCGCCACATGAGAAGCTGTCTCAGGAATTCGATGCTATCGGCTTCTATCTGTCGGCCCATCCTCTCGACGCTTTTGCCAAAAGCCTGAAACGTCTGGGTGCCTTGAAGGTCACCGAATTGCCCCGCCATCTGCAATCAGGGGGGAAGGGGAGGGTCAAGCTGGCCGGCAATCTTCTGTCCAAGCAGGAACGCACGTCGGCCAAGGGAAGCCGCTATGCGTTTCTGTCTCTGTCCGACGCCTCGGGGATGTTCGAAGTCACCTGTTTTTCCGAAGTTCTGGCGGCGGCTCGCGATTTGCTTGAGGCCGGTGGACCGCTGCTGCTTGAAGTCGATGCCCGCCTGGAAGACGAACAATTGCGCCTGACCTGCCAGCGCATCGCCTCTCTCGATCAGGAGGCGGCCAGGGCTGCGGCAGGATTGCGGATCACCATCCGCGACGAATCGCCCATCCAGGCGCTGGCCGGCCTGATCGAAAAAGAAGCGAAGGGACGCAATCGCATCGCCCTGGTATCGCAGATCGGCAATCGCGAGGTGGAGGTCGGACTGAGGCAGAACATCCAGCTCAGTCCGGCTTTCATGGGGGCGCTACGCTCGGTCCCGGGGATCGTCGATATCGAGGAAATCTAGATTTTCCACGGTGGGTCGGGCAACACTTGGAACAAATCCCTGATGCCTTGCCCCCAGCAGGTCCGCATCTCCCTGAAATAGGGATCGTTGTCATGCACCAGTTGGTGGGTCGCAACCGCGAACTCGTCTCGCCGGTATACCAGCAGGTCGATGGGCAGACCGACCGTCATGTTCGAACGGATGGTCGAGTCCAGGGAAACCAGGGCACATTTCGCCGCGCTGGTGAGGTCTGTCCCAGTGCTGATCACCCGATCGACGATTGGTTTGCCGTATTTGGTCTCGCCGATCTGAAAATACGGGGTTTCCGGGGTTGCTTCGATGAAGTTTCCGGCAGCATAGATCATGAACAGACGCGGCGGCTCTCCACGGACCTGCCCTCCCAGAATCATCGAAACGCTGAAATCCACCCCAGCCTCACGCAGGGCCTTGGCGTCCTGATGATAAACCTGCCGGATGGCTTGACCGACAATGCGCGCACCGTGATGGAGCGAACCGACCTGCATCAGACTGTGTTCCGATTCGGCGGCGCGAACATTCTGGTCAAGGATGGCGACGACCGCCTGGGTGATGGCAAGGTTGCCCGCACTCAGCAAGACGATCAGACGTTCGTCGGGCTGTTGCCAAACCCGCATCTTGCGGTAGGTCGAGATATGGTCGACGCCCGCATTGGTGCGGGAGTCCGAGGCGAAAACCAGCCCCGCATCCAAAGCCATAGCCAGACAATAGGTCATGAGTTTCCCCTGATTTTCCGGAACACCAAATTCCGCGACGGTCCTGAGTCCTTGCAACCTTCATGCCTGTCGGGGCATTGGAAAAACACAGGGGGAAACAAGGGAAAACCATCACCATTCCGGCCATCGCTGACCAGGAAACAGCCAGGGGGGCGGTATCCCCGACCAGCCGGAGAGCCGGACGGGGATCGATGGTGGCTACTTGGAACGGCAGGTCTTGATCCCCAGCGGCAGGTATGCCGGGCACCAACCGATCAGGCCGGTTGCCAGGGGGACGACGCCGATGAACCCCCACACCCCGACCACCTCGAAGCCAGCCAGGGCAATCAGTGCAATTCCGGCCAGGATACGCAGGATACGGTCGATGCCGCCGACATTCTTGTTCATGGGGGACTCCGATATCAGGATTTTCACTGACGGCAACAAACCACATCAGCCGATACGGCTCAGTGACTTGGTCACATTGCCTCGTTCAGTCGTCCCAGTCCGTGCGGATCATGGATGTCGATCCGCCCGCGATGCAGGCGGACCCAGCCTCGGCGTTCGAAATCCTTCAATTGCCGGCTGATCACCTCGCGCGCAGTTCCCAATTCGACGGCAATCTCGTGATGGGTGGCCCGGATCTGACCGGATTCCCCGCCATGCTGACGCAGCCATGTGGACAGACGGACATCGATGCGGCCGAAGGCCACCTCTTCGATCAGCAGCAACAGGTCGGCAATGCGAGAGGCGTAGGCGGAAAAGACGAAGTCGCGGAAGGTCTCGGATCGGCCCAGCAATGTCCGAAACACCGCCGACGGCATGGTCAGGACACGAACTGCCGTTTCGGCGATACCTTCGGCGGCATAATCTTCGTGGGAAATCAGGCAGTTGGTGGTCAGGACGCAGGATTGGCCGGCCTCGACCCTGTACAGAACGATTTCGCGGCCATTCTCGGCCACCTTCTGGACCCGGATCGCCCCGTCGATGACCAGGACATAGGCCGTGCATTCGCCTCCATCCCGGAACAACGTCGTGCCCGCGGCGATATCGCTGATGCGTATGGCACCTTCCAGCAGTCGCGCGGAATCAGGATCCAGCCCGGAGAATGGGGGAAAGACGGCCACAACTTCCGGATTCATGCGCTTTCGATCTGGCAGGACAGGTGCAATTCGCCTGCGGTATTGGCCACGGTGGCCAGGCAGGCATCGACACGGTCGGATAGAGATATGGCGAAACGGGTCACATACAGACCCTGTTCCGGCAACCGTTGGGCATCCATCCGCACGATGTTGGCATTGAACTGGCCGAACACCTCGGACAGGCGGGCGACCAGGCCCGGCCGATCCCCGCCGGAAACCACCACCCGGTGGGTGATGCGACCCGATGGCCCGTGCCCAGCATCCAGGTCGAAGGAACGGACTCTGATTTGGGCCGCCGCCAGTTCCGGCCGGTCGGCGAGGGCAGCCTCGACCTCGGTGGCGGCCATGCCGGACGGCAATTCGCAGACCGAGGTGAACTCTGCCCCGGCCCCCAGCATGGCAAAGCTGGTGTCGCCCAGATTGGCCCCCATGTCGAACAGGGCGCCGGCGATGGCGGCGACCAATCCGGGGCGATCGGAACAGAATACGGAGATCAGCACGGTGCTCATTATGGGTCCGCTGTCGGTGGGAAAGGGAGGGACATCATGCGCCTCGGGCTATGGAATGCAACCCACTACCGCACCGATGGCATGGGGCATATACTCCGCCCCGGAGGCGAATATGCGACTTTGGACGACAGCGGGATTGGCCGCCCTGGTCACGGCGGGACTGGGATTTTGGGGATGGCAGTGGATACGCGGCAATCATGCCATCGATCCCGACGACGCCAAGCGGGTGGCTGTCGGTCAGGCCTTGTACCAAGAGCATTGCGTGTCGTGTCATGGAGCAAACCTGCAGGGGGAACCGGACTGGCGCCAGCGTAAGCCGAACGGGGAATTGCCAGCACCACCCCATGATGCCTCGGGGCACACATGGCATCATTCCGACGAACAGCTTTTTGCCATGACCAAGCATGGCATGGCCCGTTTTGCTCCACCGGATTACAAATCGGCGATGCCGTCCTTTGTCGGCAAACTCAGCGACGACGAAATCCGCTCGGTCCTATCATTCATCAAATCCACCTGGCCCGCAGAAATCCGGGAACGGCAGCAGTCTCTGGGCCGGCGTTAGGCAGTTGCCGCAACCGGGATTAATGCCCGGGCGGCTTTTGCCATTGCATTGGGCAGCGCCTGCATAATAAATACGCAAACATGAGCCCGATCCTGTCAGCCCCCCTTTCCATCGGCGACGTCCCTCTCGCCAGTCCGGTCATCCTGGCCCCGATGTCCGGTGTGACGGATATGCCGTTCCGCCGATTGGTCAAGCGCATGGGCGTGGGATTGGTGGTGTCGGAGATGATCGCCAGCCAGGCGATGATCCGTTCCAGCCGCCAAACCATCAAGATGGCGGCCGGCTGCGCTTCGGAACACCCCTTGTCGGTTCAGTTGGCCGGCTGCGATCCCGATGCGATGGCTGAAGCGGCCCGGATGAACCAGGACATGGGCGCTGCCATCATCGACATCAATATGGGCTGCCCGGTCAAGAAGGTCGCCGTCAAGGGCGAGGCCGGCTCGGCCCTCATGAAGGACGAGGTGCTGGCCGGGCGTATTCTGGAAGCAGTGGTCAAGGCGGTCCGGTTGCCGGTCACCTTGAAATGCCGGATGGGATGGGACCTCCATTCCCTGAATGCCCCGCGTCTGGCCCGGATTGCCGAGCAAAGCGGGATTCGCCTGGTGACCGTACATGGCAGGACCCGTCAGCAATTCTACACAGGGACCGCCGACTGGGCCTTTGTCCGGCAAGTCAAGGACGCCATCTCGATTCCGGTTGTGGTCAATGGCGACATTCATGACGAGGCCGATGCGGCGCAGGCCCTGGCCGCTTCGGGAGCCGATGGGGTAATGATCGGGCGCGCCACCTATGGGCGTCCGTGGTTGCCGGGGCAGGTGGCCCACTATCTGGCGACGGGAGAACACTTGGCCGATCCGTCCCTGGACAGGCAGCTCGCCCTGCTGCTTGAGCATTTCGATGACATGCTGGCGCATTACGGCCACGAACATGGGGTCCGGGTCGCTCGCAAGCATATTGCATGGTATTCCAAAGGGTTGCACGGATCTGCTGACTTCAGATCTTCGGTCAACCGGATGGATGACGCCAAAATGGTGCGGCAGGCGGTTCTGGATTTCTACGCCCCCCTGTTGGAAAGAGCTGCTGCATGACCGGGGTCTCCGCTCCTCGACGCAAGGCTGCATCCGCCCCTCTTGACCCGTCCATCGTGCTGGGGGCACTGGCGGCTGCCGTCCTGGTGGTGGATGGTGCCGACAGGATCGTCTACGCCAATGCCGCGGCAGAACAATTGTTCCAGTCGGGTTCGCCTTATTTATGCAGCCAGGCCATCACGGCCCTGCTGCCGCCCGACTGCCCGATTCTCTCGCTGATAGAGCAAGCCCGAAACGAATCCCTGGTCGTGTCCGAATACGGGATCATCCTCGACACGCCGCGAACCGGGCATCGGACCATAACAGTTCAGGTCTCCCCCATCGCCGAAATCCCTGGGGGCGTGGCCCTGTCCCTGCACGAACAGTCGATCGCGTTAAAGATCGGCGGCTCTTTGGCCAGCCGCAACGCCGCACGATCGGTAACCGCGATGGCGGCCATGCTTGCCCACGAAGTCAAGAATCCCTTGTCCGGGATCCGTGGTGCGGCCCAGCTGCTTGAACTGGCCGCCTCGGAGGATGATCGGGTTCTGACCAGACTGATCGTTGACGAGGCCGACCGCATCGTCGCTCTGGTCGATCGGATGGAGGTGTTCTCCGAGAATCCCCCGGTCGACCGTGCCGCCGTCAATATCCATCAGGTTCTGGAACATGTCCGCCGTATCGCCGAACATGGCTTTGCCCGACACCTGCGCATTGTCGAAAACTATGACCCATCCCTGCCGCCGGTCTGGGGCAGCCGCGATCAGTTGATCCAGGTTTTCCTCAATCTGGTCAAGAATGCCGCGGAAGCAGCTCCTGCGGATGGGGGCGAGATCGTCCTGACCACGGCTTATCAGCATGGAATAAGGCTGGCAGTGCCCGGATCCGAAACCCGGCGTCATCTGCCCCTGGTCGTCAGCATCCAGGACAACGGAGCAGGAATCGCCGACGACCTGCGCCAACACCTGTTCGACGCCTTCGTCACCACCAAACCGGCCGGTACCGGCTTGGGGCTGGCGCTGGTGGCCAAGATCATCGGCGACCACGGCGGGATCGTCGAATTTGACAGTGTTCCTCGGCGCACGGTTTTCCGGGTGATGCTGCCGATGGTTCAGGAAGGGGATCAAGCGTAACGCCATGACCACCGCATCCACCATTCTGGTCGCCGACGATGATCGGGGCATCCGTACCGTTCTGGCACAGGCACTGGGCCGCGCCGGTTACGAAGTGCGCACCACGGGCAATGCCTCGACGCTATGGCGCTGGGTCTCGGAAGGCGAGGGCGATCTGGTGATCACCGATGTGGTGATGCCCGATGAAAGTGGCCTGGACCTGCTGCCCCGCATAAAGAAAATCCGGCCGGAAATGCGCATCATCGTCATGAGTGCGCAAAATACCTTGCTGACCGCGGTCAAGGCGACCCAGCGGGGAGCCTTTGAATATCTGCCCAAGCCGTTCGACATCAGGGAGCTGGTGTCGGTCGTCAATCGGGCATTGACGACACCGCGTTCGGCGCCCCACGAAGATGGCGCGCCGTCCGACGAGGAAAAACTGCCGCTGATCGGCCGCTCGCCGGCCATGCAGGAAATCTATCGGACCCTGGCCCGCCTGATGGGAACCGACCTGTCGGTGATGATCACCGGCGAGTCGGGAACCGGCAAGGAACTGGTGGCTCGGGCACTGCATAATTACGGCAAGCGGCGCAACGGCTCGTTCGTTGCCATCAATATGGCTGCGATCCCGCGAGAACTGATCGAAAGCGAGCTGTTCGGCCACGAGAAGGGGGCTTTTACCGGCGCCACGCAACGGGCATCGGGGCGTTTCGAGCAGGCCGAAGGCGGTACTCTTTTTCTGGACGAGATCGGCGACATGCCCCCCGAGGCCCAAACCCGTCTGCTGCGGGTATTGCAGGAGGGGGAATACACCACGGTTGGTGGACGCACCCCGATTCGGGCCAACGTCCGGATCGTCGCCGCCACCCACCGCGACTTGACTCAGCTCATCCGGCAGGGGCTGTTCCGGGAAGATCTGTTCTATCGTCTGAACGTCGTGCCGATCCGTCTGCCGCCGCTGCGTGAACGGTCCGAGGACATCCCCGAACTGGTGCGTCACTTCCTGGCCCAGGCCGGAGCCGAAGGGTTGCCCCCGAAAAGCATCGACGCCCAGGCAATGGACCGCCTGAAACGACATCGCTGGCCTGGCAATGTTCGCGAACTCGAAAATCTGGTCCGTCGCCTGGGGGCTTTGTATTCCCAGGAAGTCATCGGTGTCGACGTCATCGAGGCCGAGTTGGCGGGGGGCGCGCCGATTCTCGATTCCGTCGGCGCCATCGAAGGCGAGGGGTTGTCGGCCAGCGTCGAACGTCATTTGCGGGAGTATTTTTCCAGCCACGGCGATACCCTGCCGCCGCCGGGCATCTATGACCGTGTCCTGCGTGAGGTGGAGCGGCCGCTGATCAGTCTGACCCTGGAAGTCACCCGCGGGAATCAGATCAAGGCAGCCCATATCCTGGGGGTCAATCGCAATACCCTTCGCAAGAAGATCCGCGATCTGGATGTTTCCGTCGCACGAGGCGGCACGAAGTAGCAAGCGGACAAGGACGGAGATATACAATGGCCTGGGAACGCCGACGTCTCGTTCCACGCCTGATGCTCTGGTCACGCAGAATCGCTCTGGCGCGCAAGCTGGCCCTGGCTCTGGCCCTGGCCACGGTCCCTTCGGTGGTGGCGACCTTTCTGGCCATGACCGTCTCTGGACCCGAGGTTCCGGACCCCCGGACCGTTCAGTCTCTGCTGGTCCTGGACATCACGCTGCTGCTGGCATTGGGGGCGCTGGTCGCCCTGCGGATCCTGTCGGTCTGGCGTGCCCACCGACGCGGTGCTTCGGGATCCCGGCTGCACCTGAAGTTCATCTTGCTGTTTTCCCTGGTTGCGTTGACGCCGGCCATCGTCGTTTCCGTGGGATCGACGGTGTTCTTCCGTTACGGCGTCGAGGGGTGGTTCTCCGACCGTGTCAAGACCGCCTTGCAGGCGTCCCTGCAGGTCGCCAAGGCATATCAGGAGGAGCATCAGCAGGTCATCGGCGGCGATGCCCTGGCGATGGCCAACGACATCAATCGCGAGGGGCCGGTTCTGACCCGGTCGCAGCAACGGTTCTCAAGCTTTATTTCGACTCAAACGGCGATCCGCGGCCTGACGGAAGCCATTGTCTTCGACACCCAGGGTCGGGTTCTGGCCAAGTCGGGACTGGCTTTCTCCATCGAATCCGGCCTGGACCAGATTCCGTTCTGGGCTTACGAAAAGGCCCGGTCCGGCGAAGTGGCGGTCCTGACCAGTGACGACGACGACCGCATTCGAGCTCTGGTGCTGCTTCAGGGATTTTTCAGCGAATCCTATCTGTATGTCGGACGGTTCGTCGACCCCAAGGTCATCGGCCATATGGAACACACATCGGCCGCCGTCGCCGAATACGAGCGCCTGGAAGGGAAGCGTGCCGGCCTGGAGCGGGCCTTTTCGCTGGTTTTTGCCGTGGTGGCCCTGCTGCTGCTGCTGGCAGCCGTGTGGGTCGGGCTCAGCATGGCCATGAATCTGGCAACGCCGATCGTCAAGCTGATCGAAGCTGCCGAGCGCATCCGGTCCGGCGATCTGTCGACCCGGGTCACCGAAGACGCAGCCGATGAGATCGGCACCCTGGCCCGCGCCTTCAACCGGATGACGGGCCAGTTGGATCAGCAGCGGCGAGAGCTGATCGACGCCAATCGGGAATTGGACGAACGCAGCCGGTTTACGGAAACAGTCCTGGCCGGCGTTTCGGCCGGCGTCATCGGACTGGACCGCAATATCCGGGTTCATCTGCCCAATCGCTCCGCCTGCGAGCTGTTGGGGCAGTCCTCGGACGAGATGATCGGTCGCCTTGTCGTCGAGGTGGTGCCCGAACTGGAAGAGGCCATCGAAGACATGCGGCGCCGGCCGGATCGCCTGGTTCAGCACGAGGTCAGGCTGTCCCGCGGCGGTCGGGCCAGAACCTTGCTGGTCCGGGCGACCGCCGAGCGTCTGGAAGGCGAAACCATCGGCTATGTCATTACCTTCGACGACATTACCGAGTTGGTCTCGGCCCAGCGCAAAGCTGCCTGGGCCGATGTCGCGCGCAGGATCGCCCACGAAATCAAAAACCCACTCACTCCGATCCAGCTTGCAGCAGAGCGACTGAAACGTAAATATCTCAAAGAGATACAAAGCGATCCTGAGACGTACATCACCCTTGTCGAAACCATCGTCCGGCAGGTTGGCGACATCGGACGGATGGTCGACGAGTTTTCGTCTTTCGCCCGCATGCCGGCCCCACAGATGAAGCCGGAAGATCTGTCGGCAATCTGCCGCGAGGCATTCTTCCTGCAAAAGACCGGCTATCCGGACGTGACGTTCACATCCCAGGTTCCGGAAGGAAGGGTGCCCCTGGTCTGCGATGCCCGCTTGCTGGGGCAGGCACTGACCAATCTGCTGAAGAATGCTGTCGAGGCGATTCACGGACGTGACGGCACCGATCTTCCCCCTGGACGGGTGACCTTGACCCTGGCGGTCAGGAACAACGGCACCGCCGTGGTGGAAATCACCGACAACGGGAAGGGCCTTCCCGCCGAGAATCGGGAAAGACTGACGGAGCCCTATGTCACCACGCGGGTCAAAGGAACAGGATTAGGTCTTGCCATCGTCAAGAAAATCGTGGAAGACCATGAGGGTGAGCTCTACATGGAGGATGCTCCCGAGGGCGGAGCGCGGATCGGTCTGGTGTTCCGCGGAGCCGAGCCGGCCGCAGAGGAAGTGTCCGCCGATATGACGGCTGAACATGGCGCATGACATCCTGATCGTCGACGATGAGGCCGATATCCGCGCCCTGATCGCCGGCATCCTCGAAGACGAAGGCTATTCCACTCGCGAGGCGTCCAATTCGGACGAAGCGGCCGAGGCGGTTCGGATGCGCCGCCCCAGCCTGATCATCCAGGATATCTGGCTGCAGGGCTCGGCCCTGGACGGGTTGGGGGTTCTTGATCTGGTCAAGCGGGATCATCCCGATGTGCCGGTGGTGATGATCTCGGGACACGGGACGATCGAGACCGCCGTCGAGGCCATTCACAAAGGGGCCTATGATTTCATCGAGAAGCCGTTCAAGACCGATCGGCTGCTGATCATCATCGAACGGGCCATCGAGGCGGCGCGGCTGCGCCGGGAGAACCGCGAACTGCGGTTGCGCGTCGGTGGAGCCGTCGCCGTCACTGAACTGGTCGGGATATCGGCCTTCGTCCAACAGATCCGGCAAATCATAGAAAAGGCCGCTCCGACCAATTCCCGCGTCCTGATCACCGGCCCGGCCGGATCGGGCAAGGAAGTCATCGCCCGCATCGTCCACGCTCATTCGCGCCGGGCCGAGGCTCCCTTCGTGGTTCTGAATTGTGCCGCCATGCATCCCGATCGCATGGAAATCGAACTGTTCGGGTCCGAGCATGGCCATGACGGGTCGGACGGCGCCCGCAAGATCGGAACATTCGAACAGGCGCACGGGGGGACCCTGCTGCTGGACGAAGTCGCCGATATGCCATTGGAAACCCAGGGGAAAATCGTTCGGGTTCTACAGGACCAGACCTTTGAGCGGGTCGGGGGGAACGCCCGTGTCGAGGTCGATGTCAGGGTCATCGCCACCACCAATCGCGATCTGCAGTCGGAAATGGCCGCCGGCAGGTTCCGCGAGGATTTGTATTACCGGCTGAACGTGGTGCCCATGCGGGTTCCGGCCTTGCGTGAGCGGAAAGAGGACATTCCCCACCTGTCCCGCCATTTCATGCAACTGGCGGCCCAGGGAGCGGGGGTGCAGCCCCGCGCACTCGGCGAGGATGCCCTGGCTGCGCTGCAGGCGTATGACTGGCCCGGAAACGTAAGGCAGCTGCGCAATGTGATGGACTGGCTGCTGATCATGGCCCCCGGCGACCAGAGCGAGGCGGTTCGGGCCGATATGCTGCCCAACGAAATCGGCGCCATCACTCCTGTCGTCTTGCGCTGGGAGAAATCGGGCGAGATCATGAGCCTGCCGCTGCGGGATGCCCGTGAATTGTTCGAACGTGAATACCTGCTGGCGCAGGTCAACCGCTTCGCCGGCAATATTTCGCGGACGGCGGCTTTCGTCGGCATGGAGCGTTCCGCGCTTCACCGCAAACTGAAACTTCTGGGGGTCAATACAGACGACAAGGGGCGCTGAGCCCATGTCGCTGTTCGCACCCGCCATCCAAGGGGAACCAGGATGAAGGTCATTGTCTGCGGAGCAGGGCAGGTCGGCTTCAACATCGCCCATTATCTGGCGGGAGAGAGCAACGACGTCACCGTCATCGACCAGCGCCCGGATCTGATCCGCAAGATCACCGATACCCTGGATGTGCAGGCGATTTTGGGGCATGCCTCGCACCCATCGGTTCTGGAGCAGGCCGGCGCCGGCGATGCCGACATGATCATCGCCGTTACCCACGCCGATGAAGTCAACATGGTTGCCTGCCAGGTTGCTCATTCATTGTTCAATGTCCCGACCAAGATTGCCCGGATCCGGTCGCAGACATACCTGCAGCCGATGTGGGCGGCCTTGTTTAATCGTGAACACCTGCCCATCGACGTCATTATCAGCCCCGAGATCGAGGTGGCACGGGCCATCACCCGCCGGCTTGGCGTTCCCGGCGCCATCGACGTCATTCCGATGGCCGGCGACAAGGTCAGGCTGATCGGTGTCCGTTGCGACCAGCAGACTCCCCTGATCAATACCCCGTTGCGGCAATTGACGGTTCTGTTTCCCGACCTGAATATCGTCATCATCGGCATCGTCCGCGATGGCCGGCCGATTGTTCCTACGGCGGAAGACCAGATGCTGGATGGCGACGAAGTCTATTTCGTCGTCGACACCCAGCACGTCCCCCGTGCGCTTGACGCCTTCGGCCGCGAGGGCCAGGAAGCCCGTAAGATCGTCATCTTCGGCGGCGGCAATGTCGGTCTTTTCCTGGCGCAGCAGATCGAGGAAGAACACCCTGCCGCTTCGGTCAAGGTCATCGAAGCGGATAAGGAGCGCGCCGAATACGTGGCCAAAAGTCTGCATCGGGCAGTGGTTCTGCACGGAGACGTGTTGGATCCGGAAATCCTGACCGAAGCCGGTGTCGCCCATGCCGAGGCAGTGGTGTCTGTCACCAACGATGATGAGACCAATATCCTGGCCTCGCTGCTGGCCAAGCGATATGGGGCTCGCCGTTCGATGTCCCTGATCAACAAGACCACCTACAGTGCCCTGATGGGGCCGCTGGGAATTGACGTGGTCGTGTCCCCCCGTGCCATTACCGTATCGAACATCCTGCAGCATGTCCGCCGAGGCCGTATTCATGCGGTTCACTCGCTGCACGAGGGATTTGGCGAACTGATCGAGGCAGATGCCCTGGAAACGTCCAGTCTGGTCGGAAAACCGCTGCGTGAGGTCAAGCTGCCCAACGGGGTGCTGTTGGGAGCGGTGGTCCGCAATGGCGCGGTGATCAGCCCACGCGGAACGACGGTCATCCAGGCGGGGGATCGCGTCGTTCTGTTCGCCGCATCAGAGGCTGTCAAGAAGGTCGAAAAAATGTTCTCGGTCCGGTTGGAGTACTTCTGAATGGTGCCTTCCCGTCGCGGCAGCCCCCCCCATCCATCGGGGGAGAGCCGCCGATGAGGAGGAGCCTTCCTCGCGCCATCCTGTTCGACTGGGACAACACCCTGGTTGATTCCTGGCTGTGCATTCAGGAATCCTATAACAGGACCTTCCGTTATTTCGGTCTGCCCGAATGGAGTCTTGAAGAAACCAGGGCCAATGTCGCCCGATCGCTGCGGGACACGTTCCCGCACATGTTCGGGACACGCTGGGAAGAGGCCAGAGAGGTTTTCTATCGCGTCTTCGAGGAGATTCATCTGTCACACCTGCGGCCGTTGCCCGGAGCGGCGGAAATGCTGGCGGACCTGCAGGGACGGGGCATCTACATGGCCGTGGTCAGCAACAAGAGAGGGGCCTTCCTGCGGAAGGAAGCCGATGCGCTTGGGTGGTCCTCCTATTTCGGGGCATTGGTCGGAGCTGCCGATGCCTCCGCCGATAAGCCTGATACGGCCCCGGTCTTCCTTGCCTTGACTTCAGCTCCGGTTGTGGCCGGGCCGGATGTGTGGTTCGTCGGGGATGCCGGAGTCGATCTTGAGTGTGCCGGGCGCTCCGGGTGCGTCCCCGTGCTGATTCGGCCAAATCCTCCCCAACCGGGTGAGTTCAATCCCTACCCACCTCAGTATTATTTGGAACAATGCCAAAGTTTGACCGCTCTTATGTCAGAACTATGGGTTCCCAACGCCCCGATTTGATGGTAACGACAAGGGCAACAGGGGAGCTTCATCGCATGGGCCGATGATGACTCGACTCGGGCAATAAGAACGGAATCAAGATTATGTCCGCCGAAAGATCGCAGAATGTGCAGGATGTGTTTCTCAATCACATCCGCAAAAACAAAACTCCGGTAACCGTGTTTCTGGTCAACGGGGTGAAGCTTCAAGGTATTGTGACGTGGTTCGACAACTTTTCGGTGCTGTTGCGGCGGGATGGCCACACCCAACTGGTCTACAAGCACGCAATCTCCA
Source organism: uncultured Rhodospirillaceae bacterium (assembly GCA_903941095.1). Taxonomy (GTDB): domain Bacteria; phylum Pseudomonadota; class Alphaproteobacteria; order Rhodospirillales; family Magnetospirillaceae; genus Magnetospirillum. Next base: position 28,294 of record CAJANN010000242.1, read on the forward strand.
CCGTGATGCCGTCGACGCCGATTCAATTGTTCGAGCCGCAATCCAAGGAAGGCGGCGAGGAATAGGTGTCTCGCGGACAGGCTGACAAGCCCCCCGGCCCTGCGTGCTTGCGTGCGCTGGTCGTTCATCCAGTCCTGAAAGCCGGGGAAGGGGGCGTGCGTGCCCCCGATTCCCGCCTGGGCGAGGCGGTCGGCCTTGCCCAGGCTATCGACCTTGACGTGGTTGCGGCAGAACTGGCTCCCGTTGCCAAGCGCCGCCCGGCGACCCTTATGGGCAAGGGGGCCGTGGAACGCCTTGGGGCTGTCGTCGAGGCGAATGATGTTGCCGTCGTCGTCGTGGACGGGCACCTGTCGCCGGTCCAGCAAAGAAACCTCGAAAAAGCGTGGTCTTGCAAGGTGATCGACCGCACCGGCTTGATTCTGGAAATCTTTGGCGCCCGTGCCCGCACCCGCGAAGGGACGCTGCAGGTCGAATTGGCTGCCCTGTCTTATCAACGGTCGCGCTTGGTCCGGTCATGGACCCACCTTGAACGCCAGCGCGGTGGGTTCGGCTTTCTGGGGGGGCCTGGCGAAACCCAGATCGAAGCCGACCGACGAATGATCGGTGAACGGATCGTCAAGCTTAAGCGTGAACTGGAGGAGGTCAAGCGGACGCGAGAACTCCATCGGAGTGCCAGGCGCCGGGTTCCGTATCCGATCATCGCCCTGGTCGGCTACACCAACGCAGGAAAGTCGACGTTGTTCAACGCGTTGACCCGCTCCGATGTTCTGGCCAGGGACATGCTCTTTGCAACCCTGGATCCCACTATGCGTGGCCTGATCCTGCCTTCGGGACGCCGGGTGATTCTCTCGGATACAGTCGGATTCGTTTCCGATTTGCCGCATGAACTGGTCGCCGCATTCCGGGCCACCCTTGAAGAGGTCCTGGAAGCCGATCTGGTGGTTCATGTCCGGGACATTTCCCATCCCGATGCCGAGGCTCAGGCCACGGATGTCGAGATCGTGCTGAAGGAACTTGGTCTTTCGGAAACGGTCGATCGTGGTCTGATCGAAGTACTGAACAAAATCGACCGCCTTTCCGATGCCGAAAAGCAGGAAGTTCTGAACCAGACCTGTCGCCGCCCCGGCAGCTTGGCCATTTCGTCGGTCAGTGGGGAAGGAATCCCCGCTTTGCTGGCCGACCTGGATGAGCGCCTGTCCCACAATCAGGAAACCATCGACGTTGAATTGCCTTTATCCGATGGTGCCGGCATTGCATGGCTGTATCGGCACGGAGACGTGATCGCGCGTAGCGATGATGATTGCGTCGCCCGAATCAGCGTCCGCCTTGATCCCGTCAATGCCGAACGGTTCCGCCGGGGACAGGAAAAAGGGAGAACCGCTCCATGATCGACGCCGTCAAAATTTCCGAGATTATCCGCGATGTCGCCGAGGAGGAGATCCTTCCCCGCTTCAAGAATCTGCGACGGGAACAGATTCGCGAGAAAAAACCGAACCAACTGGTCACCGAAGCCGATACCGAGGCCGAACGCGTCCTCAGCCGACGGCTTCAGGATATTATTCCTGGAATGGTCGTTGGGGAGGAGGGTGTCGAAAGCGACAGTTCCGTTCTAGGGGCGCTGGCGCGTGATGGTATCGTGTGGGTCATCGATCCGGTGGATGGGACGGCTAATTTCGCCAATAACAACCCTCGGTTCGCGGTCATCGTTGCCCTGGTCGTCGATGGCGTCACCAGAATGGGGTGGATTCATGATCCGGTTCCCAACCGCACTGTCGTTGCCGAGCAGGGGCAGGGGGCCTGGCAGGACGGAACTCGCCTCAAGGTCGCGGCCGAGCTGCCCTTGTCTCAGATGACCGGATCGATCAAAAGGACAGGCAGAGTTGCCGAGCAGGCCTTGCACATCGCCCGTCGCGGCAGCGCCGCCCACGATTACCTGGACTTGGCGACCGGCCGCCAACACTTTGCTCACTTCCGGCGTTTGATGCCGTGGGACCATGCCGCCGGGGTTTTGATCCATCAAGAGGCCGGCGGGTTCGCCATGATGCTGAACAATTCGCCTTATACCCCGATCCTGCATGCCGATGGACAGCTGCTGCTGACCCCCGGCGAACAAAGCTGGAGAGAAATTTCCGCCCTGATGGATTGACGCCTCATGCTCCGGAGATCGGAATGATGCGTTTGGTCCAGTCGCACTCGGCTGGTTGCTCTCAGAGTGGGCGGTTCGGGTCCGGATCGCGCAGCATGACCAGGGTCGGCGTGGCCGACAGGGCATTTTCGATCCGCCAGATATAGACCTTGTACAGTCCGAAGGGGCGAACCTCGGTCGCGTTATGGCGCAACACGTTGGCATCGGTGGTGATGCGGAATTCGCCCTCCATGCCGATCCCCAACTCGGCCATGCGCTGTGCATCCGACGCCTTTACCCCGTTCGCATCAATGATGATGGTTCCATCTTCGTTGGACTTCAGGGAAATCAGCCGGGCATCGCGCCGCAACAGCGACGTCAGTTGCACCTTGCCCAGGCGCCCACCACGCTCGTAGCGCAGATGAAAGCGTCCCTTGCCAGTTCGCTTCAGGTCTTTTACGGCGATGTCGCGGACAAGGTCCTTGTAGATGTTATTGTGCCGTTCCGCCTCGTTCTCGGGCGTGATCTTGCCGTTTGCATATTCGTGCATGATCGGGGCATAGATCACGTCTCCTTCATATGTAAGCGCCCAATCGCCATATTTTGACAGCCGGAGCTCGCCGCGAAATTTGTCCGGAATATAGCACGACGACACCAGGACGGTGAGGGCGACAACCGACAGAATGCGGGCCGTACTGTCGATAATCCGCCTCATTTTTCGCGATCCTCCGCTTTTTCCAACCTTTTGGCCCGCAGCCACAGCGCCTCCATTTCATCAAGGGAAGCCTGATCAAGGCGCCGCCCGCTTTGTCGCAACTGCCCCTCAACGTCGCGAAAGCGCCGGTCGAACTTGGCGTTGGCGCGCTTTAGACAGCGGTCCGGGTCGATTGTGAGCTTCCGGGCAAGGTTGACGCAAGCAAAGAGAAGATCCCCCATTTCGTCCTCAAGCCGGTCCGGGCCGCCATCGTTTTCAATTTCATATTTTATTTCAGATAGTTCCTCGTCGATCTTCTCAATGACTTCGAAGGCTCCGGGCCAGTCGAAGCCCACTCGGGCTGCGCGAGCCTGCAGCTTGAGCGCCCGGGTCAGCGGGGGCAACGTGCCAGCCACTCCGTCGAGAATACTGTCATTTCCCTTGCTGGCCCGCTCCTCTGCCTTGGTGGCTTCCCAGGCGTGGATTTGAGCGGGAACGTCACGAGCGGCTTCCTCGGCGAAGACGTGCGGGTGGCGGCGGACCATCTTGTGACAGATAGCCTCGGCAACATCACTGAAGTCGAAACATCCGGCCTCATCCGCGAGCTGAGCATGAAACACCACCTGAAACAGCAGGTCCCCCAGTTCTTCCCTTAAGGCGACCATGTCGTTTTGATCGATGGCGTCGGCCACCTCGTAAGCCTCTTCAACGGTATAAGGCGAAATCGTCGAAAAAGTCTGCTCACGGTCCCAGGGACAGCCTCCTTCCGGAGACCGCAACGTCTTCATGATCGCAATCAATCGATTGATAGGGGGCATGCTCGGCTTACCGGCCAGTGGAGGGACGGCCATTATACGCCAGCGGTTCCCACCCGTCTGCGTAGAGATTTCCCTCTCCACATGCGTTGCACATCCACCCCCGCCGGGTGAAGCCGGTGACACCGAAGTTCATGTAGGATTTTTGGGATGTTGGTCCGCAAGAGGCCAGAAAGGGAGGCAGATATGTCCATCAGGCATCCCATTATCGCCGTCACCGGCGCTTCGGGGGCCGGTCGCGAGTCGGTTCGTGCCGTATTCGACCGCTTGTTCCGACGAGAGGGAATTACCGCGGCCTATGTCGCCGGTGAAAGTTTCCATCGCTATGACCGCGCTCAATTCAAGGCCGCCGAAGCAGAGGCGACGGAAAACGGAAATCCACATTTCAGCCATTTCGGCCCGGACGCCAACCTGTTCGACGAGCAGCAGCAGCTGTATGCCAGCTATGCCCGATCGGGCACCGGGCGCAGACGCCACTATCTGCACAATGATGAAGACGGCAAGCGTTTGGGCTATCCCGACAGTAAGGCTGGGGAATTCACTCCGTGGGAAGATCTGCCGGCCCAATCGGACCTGTTGTTATATGAAGGCCTGCATGGTGTGGTCCGCGGCCCCGGGTTTGACCTTGGACGAGAGGTCGACCTGAAGATCGGCATGGTGCCAATCGTCAATCTTGAATGGATTCAGAAGGTTCACCGCGACACCGGCCGGCGAGGGTACTCACGCGAAGCAGTGATGAGCCGCATCCTGCATCGTATGCATGATTACACCCGATTCATCCTGCCCCAATTTCAGCACTCGGATATCAACTTCCAGCATGTTCCTGTGGTGGACACGTCGGAACCTTTCATCGCCAGAGACATTCCTGCCGTCGATGAAAGAGTGGTGGTGATCCGTTTCCGGAAGCCAGAGGAGCTTGATGTCGATTTTCCGCTGCTTGTCGGCAAGATCAAAGGGGCGTGGATGACCCGGCGCAACACCCTGGTCGTTCACGGGGGAATGCGTGACTTGG
>CAJANN010000243.1 GCA_903941095.1 uncultured Rhodospirillaceae bacterium
TAATCTCATTCAACAAATGAACCCCCAGTGGCGCGATCTCTGCGAAGACATTGCCTGACGGCTCCCGTCGGTTGGATGCCCGCCTGCGCGGGCATGACGTCAAAAATTTACCCTTCCGTAACCTGAGTTCGGAGCCCTGTTCGGTTCCGCCGGACTTGCACGGGCGCTGCCGGCAGGCCATGCTGGACGGGTTCGGAAATTTCCGGTCCGGGTGGGGTGATGAGGCGGCGCAACGATCGCGGTTCTGCAGGATGCCGATGAGACATCCCCGGCCCCCGGCCATTCCCGCCGGATTGGAATCCCTGCTGCCGGCCTTCGTCGTCGACATGCGCAAGGACCGCGCGGCCTTGTTGTCCCTGGCGGCGGAGGGCGGTCCGGCCCTTGCCGAGATGGTCCACGCCATGCGGGGCAAGTGCGCCATGTTCGGCGAGGACATCCTGTTCCGCCTGCTGACCGCCCTGGAACAGGGACGGCCCGCAGATCCGGAAATTCTGGCCGCCATCAGCGACCGGGTCGACGAGCTGGAACGCTGCGGCGGAAGCGACTGAGCACGATCCGGCCGTCCGTGTCCGGCATCTCGTCATCCGCCGCAATCCGCGACCTCCAGCCACAAGGTGTCGGCGATCCGCCCGGTTCCGGCAACCAGCATCACCAGCCGGTCCAGGCCCAGGGCGTTGCCGGCGCAGTCGGGCATGCCGGCGGCCAGGGCGGTCAGGAAATCCTCGTCCAGGGGATAGCGTTCGCCGTACAGCGCCTGCTTCACATCCATGTCGGCGGTGAAGCGGCGGCGTTGTTCGGCGGCGTCGGTCAGTTCGCCGAAGGCGTTGCACAGTTCAAGCCCGCAGGCATAGGCCTCGAACCGTTCGGCCACCCGCGGGTCGGACGGCGACGGACGGGCCAGGGCGGCCAGGGAAACCGGATAGGAATGCAAGATGACCGGCTGGCCGTCGCCCAGATGGGGCTCGATGCGGTCCAGCAGGATCTTGAAGAAGACGTCGTCCCAGCGGTCGGATGGCGATGTCGACACGCCGATGCGGGCGGCTTCGGCCTTCAGGGCGTCGGCATCGGGGCGCCACGGGTCGGGGGCGGTGGCCAGCACGTCGATGCCGCAATGGGTGAAGAAGGCCTCGGCCAGGGACAGGCGGTGCCACGGGGCGAACGGGTCGCAGCGGCGGGTGCCGCTGACCAGATGCGACGCTCCTGCCGACCGGGCGCAGGCGCGGACCAGGGATTGGGTGTCGTCCATCATGTCGTCCAGGCTGCCGCCGGCCCGGTACCATTCCAGCATGGTGAATTCCGGGCTGTGGGTGGCCGAGCGTTCGCCGTTGCGGAAGACCTTGGCCGTCTGGAAGATGCGCGTCATCCCCGCCACCAGCAGCTTCTTCATGGCGAATTCCGGGCTGGTGTGCAGGTACAGCGTTTGCGGCGGCCCGCCCCACGGATCCTCCAGCCGGGTGGCGAAGGCCTTCAGGTGCGGTTCCAGCCCCGGACTGACCTGCAGGCAGGGGGTGTCGACCTCGGTGAAGCCTTCGGCTTCGAAGAAGGCGCGCACGGCCCGCATCACCCGGCTGCGCACCTCCAGCGCGGCCCGGCGGCGGGCGAAGATGTCCGGACGCCAGCTTTCTTTGCCTGTCATGACGAATTCCTTTAAAAGCTGCGGCGATGCTACCCGCTGAACCGCCCGTCTGTCACCGCCGCACGCTGCGCACCGCCGCCGAACTGGTCGAGGCCGGTCTGGCCCGGCCGTCCCCGGAACTGGACCGCGTGGCCGCCGCCAGCGTGGTGGCGGTGCCGCCGGCTCTGGCGGCGCTGATCGACCCGGCCGATCCGGCCGATCCCATCGCCCGTCAGTTCGTTCCCTCCGCCGCCGAACTGCGGACCGCTCCGGAGGAGCGCGGCGACCCCATCGGCGACGATGCCTTCAGCCCGTTCAAAGGGCTGGTGCATCGCTATCCCGACCGGGTTCTGCTGAAGCCGGTTCTGGTCTGTCCGGTCTATTGCCGCTTCTGCTTCCGCCGCGAGGCGGTGGGCGATGCCGGCGCCGCCCTGTCGCCGGCCGATCTGGACCGTGCCTTCGCCTATGTGGCGGCCCGCCCCGCAATCCGGGAGATCGTCGTCACCGGCGGCGATCCGTTCATGTTGTCCCCGGCCCGGCTGGCCGACCTGCTGGCCCGTGCCTCGGCGGCGGACCATGTCGACGTGCTGCGCTTCCATACCCGGGTCCCGGTCGCCGATCCCGGCCGGGTCACGCCCGGACTGGCGGCGGCCCTGAAGGCTCCGCCCGGCGGCCCGGCGGTGTGGGTGTCGGTCCACGTCAACCATCCCCGCGAACTGGGGGCGGATGCCGCCGCCGCCCTGGCCCGGCTGGCCGATGCCGGCCTGCCCCTGGTGTCGCAATCGGTGCTGCTGAAGGGGGTCAACGACGATGCCGCCACCCTGGAGGCCCTGTTCCGCGCCCTGATCCGTCACCGGGTCCGCCCCTATTATCTGCACCATCCCGATCTGGTGCGCGGCACCGCCCATTTCCGCCCGAGCATCGCCGAGGGCCAGGCACTGATGCGCGCCTTGCGCGGACGGCTCAGCGGCATTGCGCAGCCGACTTACGTGCTGGACATCCCCGGCGGCGCCGGCAAGGTGCCGGTGGGTCCGGACTGGTTGGGGCAGGGGGGCGTGACCGATCCCGGCGGGGCCGTGCATCCCTATCCGGTTGCCTTCTCGGGGCCAACCTGCTAGGGTCCGCGCCTATTTTTCCGGAAAGCTTTTGGAATCATCATGAAGATCAACGCCAATCTCATCCGCGTCGGCAACATCATCGAGCACAACGGCCGTCAGTGGGCTGTGCTGAAGACCGCCATCGTGCAGCCCGGCAAGGGCGGCGCCTTCATCACCGTCGAGATGCGTGACATCCGCACCGGCACCAAGACCAACGAGCGTTGGCGCACCGCCGACACCGTGGAAAAGTGCAACGTCGAGGAAAAGGAATGCACCTTCCTGTTCGCCGACGGCGATGCCATCACCTTCATGGACCAGGAAAGCTTCGAGCAGTTCAACCTGCCGGCTGAGATTCTGGGTGACGCCAAGGCGTTCCTGCAGGACGGCATGGTCGTTTCGGTCGATTTCATCGAAGGCTCGCCGGTGTCCGTGGCCCTGCCGGAAAAGGTGATCATGACCGTGGTCGAGGCCGATCCGGTGGTGAAGGGGCAGACCGCCTCGTCGTCCTACAAGCCGGCCAAGCTGGAAAACGGCCTGAAGATTCTGGTGCCGCCCTTCATCGCCGAAGGCGAAAAGATCGTGGTGATGACCGGCGACTGCTCGTACGTCGAGCGCGCCAAGTAGTCATTGCCGTTGTGTTTCGGGCCGCTCCCAGGGTACATCCCCCGGGGGCGGTCTTGTGTTTCCGGCCCCCCGCGCCGAACCCGATATCAGGAGTGCCTGCAGTGATCGTTCGTTCCCCCATTCTGAACGTGATGATGGGCGCTGCCCGCAAGGCCGGCCGCGGCATGGTGCGCGATTTCGGCGAAGTCGAGAAGCTGCAGGTTTCCATGAAGGGAACCTCGGACTTCGTCTCGTCGGCGGACCTGAAGGCGGAAAAGACCATCCGGCAGGAATTGTCCAAGGCCCGGCCCGGCTTCGGCTTTCTGCTGGAAGAAGGCGGCGAGGTCGGCGGCGATGACAAAAGCCACCGCTGGATCGTCGACCCCATCGACGGCACCACCAATTTCCTGCACGGCATTCCGCAGTTCGCCGTGTCCATCGGTCTGGAACGGGACGGCGAACTGATCGCCGGCGTGGTCTACGAGCCGATTTCCGATTCCCTGTTTCATGCCGAGAAGGGCGCGGGATCGTTTCTGAACGACTGGCGCCTGCGCGTTTCCGCCCGGCGCAAGCTGGAAGATGCGGTGCTGACCACCGGCATTCCCCATCGCGGACGTCCCGGGCACGATGTCTTCCTGCGCGAGCTGACGGCGGTGATGCAGGAGACCGCCGGCGTGCGCCGTTTCGGTTCGGCGGCGCTGGACCTGGCCTATGTGGCGGCCGGCCGTTGCGAGGGATACTGGGAATCGTCGCTGAAGCCGTGGGATATCGCGGCGGGAATCGTGCTGGTGCGCGAGGCCGGAGGCTATGTCAGCGATTTCGACGGCAAGGGCGACATGCTGCTTGGCGGCGACGTGGTGGCGGCCAACGACCAGTTGCATGCCAAGCTGCTGACCCTGCTGCGGACCGCCCGCGGCTGATATTTGCCGGATTGAAATATTTTCAGCCCGAGTGGCGCCTGTTGTACGGCGAGTCCGCATCGGTTAGTCTGTCGCGCGATTGTCGCGAAGAAGCGGGGTTGTTCGGTATGGCAAAGACGGCGTGGCGAATTCTGGCCTTTTCGGCCCTGATGGGCGGTCTGTCGTCGATGGCATCGGCTCAGATGGTGGTCGGCGGCGATGGCCGCCCCAGTGTCGAGGTCAACTGGGCCGTCCTGGAAAGCCTGGGGCAGGACCCCAATCTGGCAGGAATGTTGCGGCAGGACCGCAATCCGCAGGCCGCGCCGTCGGTTCTTCCGCCGGCCGCGCACGGCAAGGGCGACGTGGTCTACCGGCCGTTTTCCCAGGTGACGGCCAAGGCTCCGGCGGCTCCGCGCAAGGCGACGCCCGTGGCGGTCAAGGCCGTGAAGCCGGTCAAGGCGGAACGGCCGGCCCTGGCCGAGCTGGTGCAGGCCACCACCCGCAAGGCCGAACCGGCGCCGCTTCCCGTTTCCGCTCCGGCTCCGGCTCCGGCTCCGGCTCCGGCCGTCAAGGCTGCTCCGGCCCCGGTGCCGGTCGCCGAACCCAAGGCCGTGGTCCCGCCCAAGCCCGAGATCGCCGAGGTGCCGTTGCCCAAGGCCTCGCCATCCAAACCGGCCGGTCCGCAGATTTCCTTGCCGGAAGTGCCGGCCCCCAAGGCCGAGCCGGCGAAGCCCGTTGCCGTTGCCGCCGTTCCGCCGGCTCCTCCTGCGGTCAAGGCCGAACCGCCGGCTCTGTCCGCTCCGATTCCCATCGCCAAGGTCGAGCCGCCGGCCGCTCCTGCTCCGATGCCCCTGGCGGCCCTGACCCCGCCGCCGGTTCCCAAGGCCGCCCCCCAGGTGGCCGCGGTCGCTCCCGCCGCCGTGGTCAGCCGTGGCGACACCCTGTCGGTGTTGTTTTCCGGGGAAGACTTCCACCTGCCCGACTCGTCGCATGGCGAACTGACCGCCCTGGCCCGGCGCATGGAAAAGGATGACAGCCTGAACCTGCAATTGCTGGCTTTCGCCTCGGGCGATGAGGCCGGGGCCTCGAAGGCGCGGCGGCTGTCGCTGTCGCGGGCCATCGAGGTGCGCAAGTTCCTGCTGGAGCGGGGCGTCCGTTCGACCCGCATCGAGATGCGGGCGCTGGGCAACAAGCAGGAAGGGGCCGGACCGGCCGACCGCGTCGACGCGGTGCTGGTCGGCCACTAGGCCGCCGCCGTTCGGGCGGGCGGATTCGGGAAAGACTCCGCTTGCCAGGAGGTGGCCGGCTGCTACACTCCCCGCCGGGCCAAGGCCCCCCAACGGGCCGCGTCCCTTCTGCGAGGGAGGGTTACCTTTATGACTGAGCTTCAGCGGCCGAATACCCGGCCTGCCAATCCCAATTTCTCTTCCGGTCCCTGCGCCAAGCGCCCCGGCTGGTCCGTTCAGGCCCTGGCCGACGCCCCCACGGGCCGTTCCCACCGCGCCAAGATCGGCAAGACCCGTCTGGAAGACCTTATCGAGCGGTCGCGCTCGGTGCTGGGCATTCCTGCCGACTACCGTATCGGCATCGTTCCCGCGTCGGATACCGGCGCCGTCGAAATGGCGCTGTGGTCGCTGCTGGGCGAGCGCGGCATCGACATGCTGGCCTGGGAAAGCTTCGGCGAAGGCTGGGTGACCGATGTCACCAAGCAGTTGAAGCTGACCGACGTGCGCGTCTTCAAGGCTCCTTACGGCCAGTTGCCCGACCTGTCCCAGGTCGATTGCGACCGCGACGTCGTCTTCACCTGGAACGGCACCACCGGCGGCGTGCGCATCCCCAACGGCGACTGGATCAAGGCCGACCGTCAGGGGCTGACCATCTGCGACGCCACCAGCGCGGTGTTCGCCATGACCATGCCGTGGGACAAGCTGGATGTGGTCACATGGTCCTGGCAGAAGGTGCTGGGCGGCGAGGGTGCCCACGGCATGCTGGTGCTGTCGCCCCGCGCCGTGGCCCGGCTGGAAAGCTACAAGCCGGCCTGGCCGCTGCCGAAGATCTTCCGCATGACCAAGGGCGGCAAGCTGATCGACGGCATCTTCAAGGGCGAGACCATCAACACGCCGTCGATGATCGCCGTGGAAGACCAGCTCGACGCCCTGAAGTGGGCGGAAGGCATCGGCGGACTGCCGGCCCTGGTCGCCCGCTCGGAAGCCAACCTGAAGGCGGTGCAGTCCTGGATGGACAAGTCCGCCTGGGCGGCCAATCTGGCGGACGATCCCAAGGTGCGGTCCTGCACTTCGATCTGCGTGGCCGTCAAGGCGCCGTTCTTCGCCCGGCTTTCCGACGACGACAAGGCGGCTGCCGCCAAGAAGATCGTCACCCTGCTGGACAAGGAAAAGGTCGCCTACGATATCGGCGCCTACCGCGACGCCCCCCCCGGATTGCGCATCTGGGGCGGCGCCACGGTCGAGACGTCGGACATCGAGGCCCTGCTGCCCTGGCTGGACTGGGCGTTCGCCCAGGTCGAGGCGGAGTTCGGGCCGAAGGCTCAATAACCCATCAGCAAGCGGGCGCCGCCGGATCTTCCGGCGGCGCCCGATCCACATTCGGGGAACGTATTCATGCCCAAGGTTCTGATCAGCGATAAGCTCAGCCCCGCCGCCGTCCAGATCTTCAAGGATCGCGGCATCGAGACCGACGTGAAGGTCGGCCTTTCGCCCGACGAGTTGAAGGCCATCATCGGCCAGTACGACGGTCTGGCCATCCGCTCGAACACCAAGGTGACCGCCGACGTGCTGGCCGTGGCCGGCAATCTGAAGGTGGTCGGCCGCGCCGGCATCGGCGTCGACAATGTCGACGTGCCCGCCGCCACCGCCCGCGGCATCGTGGTGATGAACACGCCGTTCGGCAACTCGGTGACCACCGCCGAGCACGCCATCGCCATGATGTTCGCCCTGGCCCGCGACATCCCCCAGGCCAATGCCTCGACCCATGCCGGCAAGTGGGAAAAGTCCAAGTTCATGGGCGTCGAACTGACCGGCAAGACCCTGGGCATCATCGGCTGCGGCAATATCGGCGCCATCGTCGCCGACCGTGCCCTGGGCCTGAAGATGAAGGTGGTCGGCTTCGACCCCTTCCTGTCGGTGGAACGTGCCCGCGACCTGTCCATCGAGAAGGTCGACCTGGACACCCTGTTCGCCCGCGCCGACTTCATCACCCTGCACACGCCGCTGACCGAAGCCACCCGCAACATCATCGACGCCAAGGCCATCGCCAAGATGAAGAAGGGCGTGCGCATCATCAATTGCGCCCGCGGCGGCCTGGTGGTGGAAGAGGACCTGAAGGTGGCCCTTGAGGCCGGACAGGTCGGCGGCGCCGCCCTGGACGTGTTCAAGGTCGAGCCGGCCAAGGAAAACGGCCTGTTCAACATGGACAAGGTGGTCTGCACCCCGCATCTGGGCGCCTCGACCTCGGAGGCCCAGGAAAACGTCGCCCTGCAGGTGGCCGAGCAGATGGCCGACTACCTGCTGACCGGCGCCGTCACCAACGCCCTGAACATGCCGTCGGTGTCGGCCGAGGACGCGCCCAAGCTGCGGCCCTACATGAAGCTGGCCGGGCAGTTGGGCAGCTTCGCCGGGCAGTTGACCGAACATGCCCTGCAGGCGGTGAAGATCGAGTACGAAGGCCATGCCGCCACCTTGAACACCAAGCCGCTGACGGCGATGATCCTGGAAGGGTTGCTGAAGCCGATGGTGGAAGCGGTCAACATGGTCAACGCCCCGGTGATCGCCCGCGATCGCAACGTCGACGTCTCGGAAAGCCGCAACGAACGGGAAGGCGATTACCACACCCTGGTGCGCGTCACCGTGACCACCGAAGCCCGGACCCGTTCGGTGGCCGGCACCCTGTTCGGCGGCGACAAGCCCCGCGTGGTCTCGATCAAGGGCATTCCCATCGAGGCCGAACTGGGCGAGAACATGCTGTTCGTCACCAACCAGGACAAGCCGGGCTTCATCGGCGCGCTGGGAACCTTGCTGGGCAAGCACGGCGTCAACATCGCCACCTTCCATCTGGGCCGTGCCGAGTCCGGCGGCGACGCCATCTTGCTGACCCAGGTCGACCAGCCGCTGACCGACGCCATCGTCGAGGATGTCCGCCGGCTGCCGCATGTGGTGCAGGCCAAGGCCCTGAGCTTCTGAGGACCGGGCAAAAGAAAGGGCGCCCCCCGCGCGGGGGGCGCCCTTTTCGTTTGGCGGTTCCGTCCGGCCCTACATCGCCGCGCTGAACAGCGCCGCCGCCATCAGCAGCAAGGCCAGGGCCAGGGGGCGGAGATCGGTCCGGGTCCGGGCCACGGCAACGGCCTTACGGTGCTGATGCATGGCAAATTCCTGTCGCTGGGGTTGGTCCTGTTCCCACCCTACATGGGAACAGGTTACCAGCCCGTCAACAGGGAAAGGGTCATCCCCAGGGCTCCGAACTCAGGTTACGGAAGGGTAAATTTTTGACGTTATGCCCGCGCAGGCGGGCATCCAACCGACGGGAGCCGTCAGGCAATGTCTTCGCAGAGATCGCGCCACTGGGGGTTCATTTGTTGAATGAGA
>CAJANN010000244.1 GCA_903941095.1 uncultured Rhodospirillaceae bacterium
GGCGAGACCCGTACCGACCGCGCCCGCATGATCCAGACCCTGGCCAACATGCCCAAGCATCCCGACAGCGTGCCGATCAACCTTTTGATTCCCATCGCCGGAACGCCGCTGGCCGATGCCGCCCGTCCGGATTCGTTCGACTTCATCCGCACCATCGCGGTGGCCCGCATCATCATGCCGAAATCCTTCGTCCGCCTGTCGGCCGGCCGGGAAGGCATGAGCGAGGAGATGCAGGCGCTGTGCTTCTTCGCCGGCGCCAATTCGGTATTCTGCGGCGCAAAGCTGCTGACCGCAAAAAATGCTGCCCCCAGCCAGGACAAGAGCCTGTTCGGACGCCTGGGCCTGTCGCCCATGTGATCGGGCGTGCTATAATCCCACCGGATCAGGGAGGCTGGCATGGGCTTGGTTCGAACGACGGTGCGGCTGGCCAATCTGGCGCGTCCCGATCTTGACGAGATCGATGTGAACGCCCTGGTGGATACCGGGGCGCTTCATCTTGGCTCTATTCGTGAATCGTATTGACGGTCACGCCCCCCATGGCGGCGGCGAGGCAATATCGCGCGGTCGGGTCCGGATGAAGGCCGATGAGGTGGAACCAGCGCAGGTAGCTGTCGAGGTAGCGGGTGGCGATACCGCGGCGAGCGCGAAGGAAATCCTTGAGGCGGGAATGGCGGTTGTTGACGGTCTGGATGTGGAGTTCGCCACGGACACGCTCACCGGCCGACTGGTTGAGGGCCTCGTGGCTGACGCCCAGAGCGGCGGCGCACGGAGGATAGCTGTTGTTGCCGTCGGTGACCAACAGCGCGTCCTTATCCAGCACCGGCGCCAGGACCGCGCGGATGGCGTCGGCCGTGATCGCTGGCAACACCGCGCTGATCGTCGCGCCGGAACGATCCGCCGCGACCAGGACCGGCACCTGCTCGTCGGACAGGCCACGCTTCTTCGCCTTGCCGCCCCGCTTGCGGGCCTTGCGATCCGGCAGGCCTGGGGCGGATTTGCCTTCCTTTGCACGCTTCCACACCCGATCACCCTTACGGCTGGCCAGGACGAAGGTCTCGTCGGCCTCGACGATGCCCCGCAGCTTTCCGACGCTGGTCTTGATCGCCTCAAGGAAGCGATGCCGCCAGCGGAAGGCGGTGCTCACGGCGACGCCGCACCGTTCCGCCGACGCCTTCACCGTGTCGCCATCGGCCAGACATTCGCCGAACGTCAGCCACGCCTCTTTGCGGTGCAGGCCGGATAAACGCGTGCCGGTCAACGCGCCGAAAGTCCGCTTGCAGGCCCGGCAAAGGTAGCGCTGCATCCCTCGGGCCTTACCGTTGCCCACTGCCCCAGGCGTGCAGCAGTGGGGGCAGCACCGATCATCGCCGACGCCCAACTCAATGGCCGCCAACGAGGCTTCGCCAGCCGGACGACCGGACAGGATTTCCCCGGCCTCCGCCTTCTGCGCCTCGCTCAGCGTGTCCACAGCCGACAGCCACGCCTGAAATTCCTTCCGATCCATCGAGCAAAACCTCCAGCGTTTCCGCCAGTCTACACCGGATCAATACGAATTACGAATAGAGCCTTAAATTTATTCGATTTGACCGTAATTATCAAAATACGCATCAGCCAGTACTTGCGATAGGTGCAAGCTGGACACACGATAAAATTCAGTTCTATCGGGAC
>CAJANN010000245.1 GCA_903941095.1 uncultured Rhodospirillaceae bacterium
ATCTGTGCCCTATGGGCGTTCGCCCCCATGTGCTTCAGGGGACCTGACTTCCTCCACATCTACATTGCCACCACCCTGCTGTGCTGCTGCCTGTCGTTCGGCGCCCTGTGGATATTGACCGATGCCGCGTGCCTGGATGACCGGCGCTCCACTCAAGGGACCCTGGCGCTTTTCGGTGCCGCCTTCGGCCTGTACTTCCCGACCGTAGTGGTGCTGGGCCCCTTCTTGGCCACCCTCGCCTGCTGGCTGGCCTACCGGGAATGGCAGGCGGGTGCGGCACGGGTCGGCAGCCCGACCGCCTCTGAAGGCGCGGCGGTCTTTACCGTCACCCTCATCGCCTTGTGGTCCGTCCTGATCTATCCGGTGTGCCTCCTGCTTTTTCACCGCAGCGTCCTGTATGTGGAAATCGCCGAGGGGGCGCAGGCGGCGGTGGCCGCCTTGCTCCCGGCGGCGGCAGGGGGAGCGGCGCTGACCCTGGCTCTGCGGCGCAACCGCTTCATCCCGCGCCTTTGCCGCTATATTGCGCTGCCCTTCGCCATGGGGTGGCTGCTCGTCGTCAACCTAGGCATCATCGCCTGGGTGCCCCGGCTTGCCATTGTCGCCTTCGGCGGCAAGCCGCCCATTGGCGGGGTGGGCAGCCGGGCCATTGGCGCCATCTCGCTCGAGAATTCCTACGTCGCCGTCGTCCTGGGGTTCGCGATGGCGGCACCCGTGCTGGTGCTGGCGGCGAAGCGGCTGCCACTTTGGTTGCGATCGGCTGTGGCCCTGTCCTTCCTTTATGTGCTGGCCGCCTCGACCCTGTTCAGCTCTGGAATCATCGATCCCAATCCCGCCTTGGGCCTGGCCGTGGGCGGCGATCGCATGTTCATATACGTCGCATTGGTGGCGGCCTTCGGCATGGCGATGGTCCTGCAATGGGAGGGCCTGCGCCCATCCTTGCGCTGGGCCATTGGCGCAATCACGGGCGGCGCGGGTCTACTCGCCATGCTGCTGGACGACCGGGTGGCGCCCATGGCTAATCCGGAGCTGGATCGCGCCGTCCTTGCGGCAATCGGCGAGGGGGAAGCCCGACTGCCGCTCCTCTGCGCAAGGGACGCCGCCGCCGGAAAATGCCTGCTGGCCCGTGCCTTCAACATCAACCAGATTGCCGAGAGTCGGGCGGTGTCAAACACCGATGTGCTGGACTGCGGCATGCTGCTCTTCGCCGGTCCGGAACCCGGGCAGGTGCAAAAGGCGATGCAGGGGCAGCCCTGGGCCAAGGGCTTCGTCGTCGTCAATCCATGGCCGGAAGAGCCTGGCGAGGGATTCACCCTTGTGGCGCGCCAAGCCTATGGGCCGGACACCGTCGACGTGGTGATGCGGACAGGCTCCGTCGGCAACGCCGTCCGTAACGCCGATTGCCGCTCACCCCTGTCTCCGGAACACATTCATTCCTTGACCATGAACCGCCTCAGGGACATCCGCGGTGCGTTTGCGGCGGGCGATCCCAAGCCCGCCCCTTAGTCGTGAGGCTTCCACTCACCGAGCGTCCACGATAAGTTACGCTGCGCTCGCGCATCGGCGGCCTCCAAATCGGAGCTGTCGCACTCTGCTTTATTTGTCAAAGCGATGAGGCATAAGGTGGATTTGTATTGTTCAAAGCATAGTCTGACGTTGGAGCACTCGGGAGAAAACGGTGGCGGCTGCGTTCCTGGCTGCCTTCATTATGTTGTAAAAGACTTCATTAATGATTTTATTGTGGACGAGGTCGAAGATGTTTGGTCTGACATGTGGCAGCGAAAGGGCGGAGTCTTCAAACGCGCCCTAGACTTCTTCCTATCATCATTTGTCACCGAATATCTTTGCGGTGAGGCGCGCGATATTGTCCTGAAGAGGATTGCCCCAGGCGCCACAATTGCCGAGATCGGCTGCGGCGAAGCGATGACCTCCGCCCTGATCCGCAAGCATGTGGACGCCCGCGTCGTCATGGTCGATGGCGACATATCGGCATTACGACTGGCCCATTCACGGATGGGCGTCAAAGACATGACCTATGTCCGGACGAATATCGCCCAGGCCCTGCCCTTCAAGGAAAAAACCTTCGATGCCTGCTACAACGTCGGGACCATCGAACACTTCCAGGACCCTGTTTCCGTGGTCAAGGAGATGGCACGCATCGGCCGCACGGTGGTCTGTTCAGTGCCCGCCCCCGGCTCTCCCTATTGGAAAACCGGAACATTTTTGCGCACCTTGATTGAAGAGGATGCGACACTGTGGACCGAGAACACGAGATATTACACAGCCGAACAGCTCGGTGATATCTTTCACCGGGCAGGGCTACGGAACATCGCAATCGTTCCCACCAACCTGGTCGGCTTTCCCGTGCATTTGACGGCTGTCGGGGAAAGCTGATCGGACGATGGATGAAATTGTGGC
>CAJANN010000246.1 GCA_903941095.1 uncultured Rhodospirillaceae bacterium
CCGAAGCCCGGCTGGGCGACCGCTACCACACCCATTGCGACCCGCGCCTGAACGCCAACCAGGCGCTGGAGCTGGCCTTCCTGATCGCCAACCAGCTGAAGGTCGAGCGCCAGCAGGACGCCGCCGCCCGGAAGGCGGCGGGAAAGTAGGGGCGGGCCGTCCCCCTCCCCGGCGGCGCCGGGGGGGGGAGGTCAGTTGCCGCCGGCCTGCAGGCGTTCGGGGTCGAGCCGGATGTCGCGGCGGACCAGCCCTGAAGCCCCCAGCGAGGGAGTTTTCCTGCCGTCGACGGTGACATCCAGGGCGCCGGCATTGCCGACCATCAGCATCAGTCCGGGACGGTTCGGCACGGCATAGCTGTCGCCCTTGCGCAGCAACCGCGACACCAGCAACTGCCCGTCCATCTCGCGCACCTGAATCCAGCAATCGTCCGAGCCGGCGGTCAGGCTGACCCGCGAGCCGGCGGCATCCTGGGATACCACCTGCGGCGGCGGGGATGATTCCACCGGCTTGGCGGCCTCGGCGGGCTTCGGCGGCTCGGCCGCCGTCCTGGCGGGCTTGGCGGCGCCGGCCGGTTCGGCTTTCGCGGGCTCGGCCTTGACGGGTTCGGCTTTCACGGGTTCGGCTTTGGCGGGTTCCGCCTTGCCCCTGGAATCGTCCTCGCCGTCCGGCGGCGGCACGATCTCGGTGTCCTTGGCGGGCGCCGGCGGTGTGGCGGCCTCTCCCTTGGCGGGGGGGGCCTCGTCCGGCTTGGGCGGGCTGTCCTGCGGCTTGGCCGGTTCGCCGTTCAGGGCGGCCGGGCGGTTCAGCAGAGACGACAGGCGGTCGGGCAGGGGCGGCACCATTTCGGTGACCTGCTTGTCCCGCGACGACAGCCAGTACCAGCCGCCATAGGCGATTGCGGCGAACAGCAATCCCAGGAACAGGATGGCGCCACCGGGGACGCGGCCTTCCGAGACCGGCGAGGGGAACACCAGCTCTGAGCGGGAATGCAGGCCATCGGCGGCTTCGGCACGGAAACGGCGGACCATTTCCTCACCGTCCAGGCCCAGGAAATCGGCATAGGTACGCAGGAATCCGACGGCATAGGTGCCGCCGGGCAGATCACGGTGGCGCCCTTCTTCCAGTGCCTGAAGATAGGGCTGGCGAATCCGCAGCAGGGTCGCGACCTCGGCCAGACCCTTTCCGGTTCTGTCGCGGGCCGCCCTGAGCGTCGCCCCCACGTCGCTGGTCCGGACGGCCGAATCGTTCTGTTCTTCGGATATGTTCTCCACGGCCTTGCGATCCGCCCCCCTGTTTGACCATACCCGATACCATATGGCTTCGTTCTGTGTATCAAAGTCGGTGCCGGACAGGCAACCCGTCCCATGCGCAGGACCTACAGAATTACGCCGTGATCCTGGGCAAAGGCCTTCAGTTTATCGCGCAGCGAGCGGTCGGGCAGGGCCAGCAGGGTGTCGAGATAGGCGGACAGCGGTCCGACGGTCAGCGAACGGATCATGGTCTTGACCGGGCCGATGGCCGGGGACGAGACCGACAGAATGCGCACGCCGCAGGCGATCAGGGCCATCGCTTCCAGAGGCCGCCCGGCCATCTCGCCGCAGACCGACAAAGGAATTCCGGCGGCTGTGCATTTGCCGGCGACGGTCTTGATGAAGCTCAGCATCCCCGGAGCCAGCGGATCGTAGCGTTCCGAGATGCGGGGGTTGCCACGGTCGACGGCATACAGGAACTGCGTCAGATCGTTGGAGCCGATCGACACGAAATCGACCAGAGGCAACAGGGCGTCCAGCTGGAAGGCCAGGGCCGGCACCTCCAGCATGGTGCCGATCTTGATGCTGTCCGGCATCCGGGTTCCGCCGGCCCGCTCGTGCTCGATCTCCAGATCCATGATGCGCCGGGCCTGCACCAGTTCGGCGACCTCGGCGATCATCGGGAACATCACCCGAAGCTCGCGGCCGCCGGCGGCGCGCAGCAGGGCCCGCAACTGGTGGCGCAGGACGGCCGGCCGGTCCAGGGTGATGCGGATCGAGCGCCAGCCCAGGGCCGGGTTGTCCTCGTCATAGGGATTCCAGTAGGGCAGGATCTTGTCGCCGCCGACATCCAGGGTGCGGAACACCACCGGCTTGCCGGCCGCCTGATCCAGAATCTTGTGGTACAGCTGGGTCTGGGCGTCGACGTCGGGCAGGCTGGACCGGGCCATGAACGGCAGTTCGGTCCGGTACAGGCCGATTCCGTCGGCGCCGGAATCATGCAGGTGCTGCATGTCCAGCAACAGGCCGGCATTCATCATCAGACGCACCGACAGGCCGTCGCGGGTGGCGGCGGGCAGGTCCTTCAGGCGCGCATAGTGGGCGGCCCGCTGCTGGCGCTGGCGGATGGCGTCGGCGAAGATGTCGCGGATGTCGTCGGGAGGACGCAGGAAGACCTGGGCATTGTCGCCGTCGACGATGACCGGGTCCAGCACCTCGACCTTGTCCAGAACTTCCTTGCAGCGGCCGACCACCGGGATATCCAGCGCCCGGGCGACGATGGCCACGTGCATGGTCGGGCTGCCTTCTTCCAGGACCAGGGCGCGCAGGCGCTTGGGGTCGTAGTCGAACAGCTCCATCGGCCCCATCGTGCGGGCGATCAGGACAGCGTCGGCGGGCAGTTCGCCTTGCGAGGCGGGGCCGCCTTCGCCGGCCAGGTGCTGCAGCAGGCGGTTGGCCAGATCCTCGAAATCGTGCAGGCGTTCGCGCAGGTAGGGGTCCGTCACCTGGCTCATGCGGGCGCGGGTGTCCTCGTGCACCTTCTGGACGGCGGCATCGGCGGTCAGGCCGGTGCGGATGGCTTCGCCGATGCGGCCCAGCCAGCCTTTGTCCTCGGTGAACATGCGATAGGTTTCCAGCACGTCGCGATGTTCGCCGTCGCGCATCTCGGGGCGCGAGAACAGCTCGTCCAGGGCGGTCTTGATGCTGGTCAGCGCCGTCTTCAGGCGTTCCAGCTCGACCTCGGGATCCTCGGCGACCAGACGGCGGATGGTGACGCGCGGCTGGTGCAGCACGGCGACGCCGATGCCGACGCCGCCATTGAGGCGCAGGCCTTCCAGGCGCAGCGGCAGCAAAGCGTTGCCGTCGACCTGCACCAGTTCCTCGCGGGCGACCAGCTCGCCCGAGGCCACCAGTTCGGCCAGGACCATCGCCACCGTTTCCAGCGTCTCGATTTCCTCGTCGCTGTAATGGCGCTGGGTGCGGTTCTGCACCACCAGGACGCCGACGACGCGGCCGCCGCGGATGATGGGCACGCCCATCAGCGAATGGAAGATTTCTTCACCCGTTTCCGGGCGATAGGCGAAGCGGGGGTGGCTTTGGGCGTCGGCCAGGGCCAGCGGCCGGGCATGGGCGGCGATGTCGCCCACCAGGCCTTCGCCGACCCTGAGGCGGGTCTTGTGGATGGCGTCCTTTTTCAGGCCCTCGGTGGCGAACAGTTCCAGGATGTCGCCGGCCCGCATGACGTAGCACGAGCAGACCTCGGCGACCATGTCGGCGGCGATCAGGTGGACCACCTTGCTCAGGCGTTCCTCGCCGGTGCCGCCGCCGGCCATGACGTCGCGCAGGCGAGCCAGCAGGCGGCGTGAGACCGAAGGCGCCGCCGGAGACATCACGACACCGCAGCCGGCACCGCCGGCAGGCGCCCCGCCAGCGAGCACAGGGCCTGCTCGACCAGTTCGCTCAGGATCTCGGCGCAGGGCTGTTCGCGGTTGACCATGCCCACGCTCTGGCCGGCCATCACCGATCCGGTTTCGACGTCGCCGTCGATCACCGCCCGGCGCAAGGCCCCGGCCCAGAAATGCTCGATCTCCAACTGGGCTTCCTTGTGCTCCATCTCGCCGGCGCGGAAGCGGCGGATCACCTCGTGCTGGAATTCGACGAAGCGGCGCGAGCCTTCGTTGGCCAAAGCCCGTACCGGGATCACCGGAAAGGCCGGGTCGACCTGAACCGTGGGGACCGCGTCGCGGGCGGCGGCGCGGATGAAGGCCTTCTTGAAGTTGGGATGGGCGATGCACTCGCTGGCGCAGACGAAGCGGGTGCCCAGCTGCACGCCGACGGCGCCCATTTCCAGATAGCCGACGATGGCCTCGCCGCGGCCGATGCCGCCGGCCACGAAGACCGGCAATCGCGGCGCCATCTCGGGCAGGATCTCCTGGGCCAGGACGCCGGTGGCCACCGGGCCGATATGGCCGCCGGCCTCGGTGCCTTCGATCACCAGGGCGTCGGCGCCCGAACGCACCAGCTTCTTGGCCGCCACCGGGGCGGGGGCGAAACAGATGACCTTGGCCCCGGTGTCCTTGGCCCGCCGGATGGCGTTGGTGGGCGGCAGGCCGCCGGCCAGGACGATGTGACCGACCTGCAGTTCGCCGCACACGTCGATCAGCCGGTCCAGCTGCGGATGCATGGTGATGAGGTTGACGCCGAACGGCTTGGCCGTGCGTTCCTGGGTGGCGGCGATTTCCGCCGCCAGCCGGTCCGGCTCCATCGAGCCGCAGGCGATGACCCCGAAGCCGCCGGCATTGGAGATGGCCGAGACGAGGTGGCGCTCGGAAATCCAGGACATGGCGCCGCCCATGATGGCGACCTCCGTGCCCAGGAATTCGCAGCCCCGGCGCCACAGCCCGTCAAGCCGCTTGCGCGCGCCCGTCATGTCCACAAGGCTTACTCCTCCGCCGCGCCGTCAGGCCGCGTCCAGACCATAGGCGGTGTGCAGAGCCCGCAACGCCAGTTCGGTGTATTTTTCCTCGATCAGCACGCTGATCTTGATTTCCGACGTCGAGATGACCTGGATGTTGATGCCTTCGGCCGCCAGGGTCTGGAACATCTTCTGGGCGATGCCGGCATGGCTGCGCATGCCGACGCCGACCACCGAGACCTTGACGACATTGGCGTCGGCGACCAGTCCCTCGAATCCCAGGCTGGACTTGTTGTCCTCGATCACCTTGCGGGCGCGGTCCAGGTCGGCGCGGCCGACGGTGAAGGTCAGGTCGGTGGACTTGCCGTCTTCCGACACGTTCTGCACGATCATGTCGACGTTGACAGCCGCCTCGGCCAGCGGGCCGAAGATGGCGGCGGCGACGCCGGGGCGATCGGCCACGCGCACCAGGGTGATCTTCGCTTCGTCACGGCTATAGGCGATGCCGCTCACCAGTTCCTTTTCCACGATCTCATCCTCATCACAGACCAGGGTTCCGGGGGCGTCGACGAACGACGACAGCACCTGCACCCTTACATGGTGTTTCATGGCCATCTCGACCGAGCGGGTCTGCAGCACCTTGGCGCCGACCGAGGCGAGTTCCAGCATCTCTTCATAGGTGATCTTGTCGAGCTTGCGGGCCTTGGCGACGATGCGCGGGTCGGTGGTGTAGACGCCGTCGACGTCGGTGTAGATGTCGCAACGATCCGCCTTCAGGGCCGCCGCCAGCGCCACCGCCGAGGTGTCCGAACCGCCGCGGCCCAGGGTGGCGATGCGGTTGCCGGGGGCGATGCCCTGGAAACCGGCGACCACCGCCACCGAGCCGGCGGCCATGTCGGCCAGCATCTCGGTGGTGTCGATGCTGTCGATGCGGGCCTTGCCGTGGGTGGCGTCGGTGCGGATCGGCACCTGCCAGCCGCACCACGACCGCGCCTTGATGCCCATCTCCTGCAGCCCGATGGCCAGCAGTCCGACGGTCACCTGTTCGCCGGTGGCGACCACGGTGTCGTATTCTTTCTGGTCGTGCAGCGGCGCCATCTGCTTGCACCACTCGACCAGCTGGTTGGTCACGCCGGACATGGCGGACAGGACCACCGCCACCTCGTTGCCGGCGGCGACCTCGCGCTGGACGCGCCGCGCCACGTTCTTGATCCGGTCGATGTCGCCGACGGACGTGCCGCCGAATTTCATCACGATACGAGCCATGAGGAACCCTCTAGGGACCGCGCCGGCCAAGGCCCGCGGTCGATTTGAAAATCTTTTGACTGCCCGGTTGCCGCCCGAAGGGCGCCTCTTCATACTCTGTCGCCACTCGGGACGCAAGTGCGGCCCGGCCTGTATGAAATGTCGGAGTTTGCCATGACCGCCACCGCCTCGCCCGAAGAAGTCGCCCGCTTCACCGCAATGGCCGAGGCATGGTGGGACCCCACCGGCAAGTTCAAGCCGCTGCATCGTTTCAACCCGGTGCGGCTGGCCTTCATGCGCCGCGAACTGGCGGCCCATTTCGGCCGCGATCCCGACCTTCTGTATCCGTTCGAGGGTCTGCGCCTGCTGGATGTCGGCTGCGGCGGCGGCCTGCTGTCCGAACCGCTGGCCCGCATGGGCTTCGCCGTCACCGGCATCGATGCCGGCGAGCGCAACGTCGCCGTCGCCCGCATCCATGCCGAACAGTCGGGGGTCGGGGTGGATTACCGGGTCGGCGGGCCGGAGGATGTCGAGACCGGGGCCTTCGACGTGGTCATGGCGATGGAAGTCATCGAGCACGTGCCCGAACCCGACCGTTTCATCGCCCTGGCGGCCGGCGCCCTGAAGCCGGGCGGCGCCTTCCTGGGGGCGACCCTGAACCGCACGGCGAAATCCTTCGCCCTGGCCAAGGTCGGCGCCGAATACGTGCTGCGCTGGCTGCCCAAGGGCACGCACGACTGGAAGAAGTTCGTGCGGCCGTCCGAATTCGCCCACCATCTGCGCGCCGCCGGAATCGAGCCGCGCCGTTTCCGCGGACTGGATTACTCGCTGCTGACCGACGAGTGGAGCGAGACCGATTCCCTGGACGTCAATTACCTGCTGTTCGGGGTGAAGGCATAGGGGGCCGGCCGGAACCGGCCCCCACCGCCACGGTCAGAATTTGTAGAGAACGCCCACCGTGACGACGTCGCTCTCGATCTCGTAGCTGTCGGTGCGGGTTCCGGCATTGTTGGCATTGGTCGGTTCGTCGGCATAAAAGGTATGCCGATAATCGAGCCGCAGGCCGATGGATTGCGCGATGTCCTGTTCCAGGCCGAAGCCGACGACGATGCCGTCGATCCATTCGTCGGTTCTGGGCATGTCGCCGTTCTGCTGTTGGGTCACGGTGAACTTGCTGCGTGCCCATCCGACCCTGCCGTAGGCCAAAGTCTGCGGAGCAAGCATGTATCCGGGACGAATGCTGAGGTTGACGGTCTCGTTCAGGGAAACGGTGCGGCTGAACGCCGTCGAATTGGCGAGCTCGCTGTCGATGCGGCCGATTTCCAGGCTGCCTTCACCGCCGATGTAGAAAGAACCGAAGGTCTTTCCGTACCCGCCGAATCCGCCTCCGACAAATCCATTCCCTCCCAGGTCAGATCCCCAGGTGGTGTCGCCATTGGTGGTGGTGCGCGTCTGTTCGAACACGGCCGCGCCATACCCGGCCTGCACTCCCGCGTAAATGCCGCTGCTTTCCGCTCTTGCCGGCGCCCCGCCTATCGCTGCCAGGGCGCAACCAACCAGCCCGATGGTGGGCAGCGACCGTGTGACACTCTTCATCTTCGTTCTCCTCGACATGGGTTGCCCGCGGTTTGCAGCCTGCAGGGCGGCGTCGCGCCCCAAGAAAACTGATTTATACGCGGTATTTTTAGTAAATAACGCTTTGAACTCGGTTCAGCAACCGATGTTTTCGGACAACCATGCGGTATGGACATCAGAAGCCGCGTCGCACTCAGAATTCGGACCATCCGCAAGAGCAGGGGGCTCACCCAGGAAGACCTGGCGGAGATGATCGACCGTTCGGTCGATGCGGTCTCCAACATCGAGCGCGGCACCAGTCTTGCCGGCTACGACACCCTGGAACGGTTGGCCGTGGGGTTGGGTGTGGCGGTGGCTGATTTCTTCGCCGACGCCGAACCGGGGTCTTCCCGGCGGACGGCGGCGATGCAGCGGCTTGTCGATGCCGCCCGCTCCCTGGATGACGAAACCCTGGAAAAGGGCGTCGCCATCATCGAGGTGCTGGCCGGTCGTCGAAGCTTCGGTTGACACGATCTTCCTTGCGGCAATTCGGTACCGGATTACCAAAAAAACGCTGGCAGAATTCGTTGCCCTGCGGCACAATAGGGTTAAAGATTGTCACGCGGCGGCAATAAGCCGCGGGCATAACAAGGGAGGATGTTCAATGCGTAGCCTCGCTAAGTGGGGTGTGGCGGCTTGCGCCGTCGTTGCTGCCGGCGTGTTCGCTGGCGCCGCTCAGGCTGCCGATACCATCAAGATCGGTACGTTTCTTTCGGTGACGGGTCCGGCTTCGTTTCTGGGCGAGCCGGAAAAGAAGACCCTTGAGATGTATGTCGAGCGCCTGAACAAGGATGGCGGCGTCAAGGGCAGGAAGGTCGAACTGGTCCATTACGACGACGGCGGCGCCCCCGACAAGGCGGCCACTTTCGCCAAGCGTCTGATCCAGAACGACAATGTCGACATCATCATCGGCGGTACCACCACCGGCACCTCGATGGCGGCGATCAAGGTGGTCGAGCCGGCCGGCGTGCCGTTCATCTCGCTGGCGGGCGGCATCGACATCGTCGACCCGGTCAAGAAGTGGGTGTTCAAGACCCCGCACACCGACCGCATGGCCGCGGAAAAGGTCTTCCTGGACATGAAGAAGCGCGGTCTGACCAAGATCGCCATGATTTCCGAGGATGCCGGCTTCGGCAAGTCGGGCCATGACCAGTCGCTGAAGGTCGCCGGGATCTACGGCATCCAGATCGTCGCCGACGAGGTCTATTCGCCCAAGGACCCCGACGTCACCGCGCAGCTGACCAAGATCAAGAACGCCGCCGGCGTGCAGGCGGTGTTCAATTTCGGCTTCGGCCAGGGTCCGGCCATCGTCACCAAGAACTACAAGCAGCTGGGCATGTCGCTGCCGTTCTACCAGTCGCACGGCGTCGCCTCGAAGGACTTCATCAAGCTGGCCGGCGAGGCCTCGGAAGGCATCCGTCTGCCCGCCGCCGGCCTGGTGGTGGCCGATCAGCTGGCCGCCACCGATCCGCAGAAGCCGGTGGTCACCGCCTTCAAGAAGGAATACGAAGCCGCCTTCAAGTCCGACGTCTCGACCTTTGCCGGCCATGCCTATGACGGGCTGCAGATCGCCCTGGCGGCGATCCTGCGCGCCGGCTCGACCGACAAGGAAAAGGTCCGCTCGGAAATCGAGAAGACCTCGGGCTATGTCGGCACCGGCGGCCTGGTGTCCATGTCGCCGGAAGACCATATGGGCCTGTCCCTGTCGGCCTTCCGCATGGTCGAAGTCAGGAAGGGCGACTGGGTTCTGGTCGACTGATCCGAACTCGTGACGTGCGGGGCTCCGTCCGCGGAGCCCCGCCACCGCCAACAGCCGGGGGCTCCATGTTTGCCGAACTTCTGCAATACCTGTTCGCGGGTCTGACGTCGGGCGCCATCTATGCGCTGGCCGGACTGGGCTTCGCCATCATCTACAACTCCAGCCACGTGATCAATTTCGCCCAGGGCGAGTTCATCATGATCGGCGGCATGTCGACGGCGATGATGGTGGCGGCGGGAGTGCCGCTGCCGGTGGCGTCGCTGCTGGCGGTGCTGGTCACCATGCTGGTGGGCGTCGCCCTGGAGAAGTTCGCCATCGAGCCGGCCCGCAACGCCGACGTCACCACCATCATCATCATCACCATCGGCGCCTCGATCTTCCTGCGCGGCCTGGCCCAGATCGTCTGGGACAAGGAATTCCACTCGCTGCCGGCCTTTTCCGGCGAAACGCCGCTGAATGTCGGCGGCGCCACCCTGATGCCGCAAAGCATCTGGGTGGTCGGCGTCGCCGTGGTGGTCATCGTCGCCCTGTGGTGGTTCTTCAACCGCACCCTGTTCGGCAAGGCCATGCTGGCGACCTCGTTCAACCGGCTGGCGGCCCAGTTGATGGGCATCGGCGTCAAGAAGGTGCTGATGGTCAGCTTCGCCCTGTCGGCCCTGCTGGGGGCGGTGGGCGGCATCGTGGTCACGCCGATCACCTTCACCAATTACGAAGCCGGCATCATGCTGGGGCTGAAGGGCTTCTCGGCCGCCGTCCTGGGCGGTCTGGGCAACGGCATGGGGGCCATCGTCGGCGGCCTGGCCGTGGGCATCGCCGAAGCTCTGGCGTCGGGCTACCTGTCGTCCGCCTACAAGGATGCGGTGGCCTTCGTCATCATTCTGTTCGTCCTTTTCTTCCTGCCGAACGGCCTGTTCGGCAAGAAGGGCACAGATCGGGTGTGACCAACATGTGGAAGACTGCGCGCATCGGAGGGCTGGGGGCGCTGGCGCTCATCCTCGTCCTGGCCCCGCTGGGGTTTCCCAACGCCTATTTCTACGACATCGCCGTCAAGGCGCTGTTCAACGCGGTGGTGTGCATCGGCCTCAACCTGCTGATCGGCTATGGCGGCCAGATCAGCCTGGGCCATGCCGGCTTTTTCGCCCTGGGCGCCTATGGCTCGGCCATCCTGACCGTCACCTACAAGCTGCCCGCCCTGCCGGCCATGCTGCTGTCGGCCCTGGGGGTGGGCGTGCTGGCCTATCTGATCGGCCGCCCGATCCTGCGCCTGAAGGGGCATTACCTGGCGATGGCGACCCTGGGCATCGGCATCATCATCCATATCGTCCTGAAGACCGAGTCCGGCCTGACCGGCGGTCCCGACGGCATGGGGGTGGATCCCTTCAGCGTCATGGGCTTCACCATGATGGGCGACCGCATGTGGTACTGGGCGGCGGCGGCGCTGCTGGTGCTGGCGGTGTGGCTGTCGCTGAACCTGATCGACAGCCCGGTGGGCCGGGCCTTGCGCGCCGTGCACGGCTCCGAGGTCGGGGCCGAGGTGGTCGGCGTCGACACCAGCAGCTACAAGGTGATGGTGTTCGTCGTCTCGGCGGTGTTCGCCAGCCTGATCGGTTCGCTGTTCGCCCATAAGGACGGCTTCATCACCCCCGATATCGGCAGTTTCTTCCGGTCGGTGGAATTCGTGGTGATGGTGGTGCTGGGCGGCATGGCCTCGACCTTCGGTTCGGTGGTCGGCGCCATCATCCTGACCCTGCTGCCGCAGGTGCTGACCGTGGTCGAGGATTACGAGGCGATGGTCTTCGGCGGCATCATGATGGGAACCATGATCTTCCTGCCCAAGGGATTGCTGCCCAGCCTGGTGGCCGGACTTCGCAAGCGGGGGGGGGCCGCGCAATGAGCCTGCTGAAAGTCGACGGCCTGTCCAAGGAATTCGGCGGCGTCCACGCCATCGAGGATCTGAGCTTCGTCATCAATCCCGGCACCATCCATTCGATCATCGGCCCCAACGGCGCCGGCAAGACCACGCTGTTCAACCTGATCACCGCGGTCTACACGCCCAGCTGCGGCAAGATCTTGTTCGACGACAAGGACATCGCCGGCAAGAAGCCCTATGAGCTGGCGGCGATGGGCATGAGCCGCACGTTCCAGAACCTGCAGATATTCTTCAATATGCCGGCCATCGAGAACGTCATGGTCGGCCATCACCTGCACCTGAACCGCCGCTTCCTGCCGTCGCTGCTGCGTCTGCCCGCGGTGGTGCGGCGGGACCGCGAGTGCCGCGATTACTGCGCGTCGCTGATGGAATTCGTCGGCCTGTCCCGCTATGTCGGGGCCGACGCCGCCTCGATGCCCTATGGCGCCCTGAAGCGGCTGGAAATCGCCCGCGCCCTGGCGGCGAAGCCCAGGCTGCTGCTGCTGGACGAACCGGCCGCCGGCCTGAACGCCACCGAAAGCCGCGAGATCGACGAGGTCATCAAGAAGGTGGCGCGGACCGGCGTCACCGTGGTGCTGGTCGAGCACGACATGAAGATGGTCATGGGCATTTCCGACGCCATCCTGGCCATCGATTACGGCCGCAAGCTGGCCGAGGGCACCCCCGCCGAGGTGCGGGCCAACCCCGCCGTGGTCAGCGCCTATCTGGGAGCACATGCGTGATGCTGCTCGAAATCTCGGGACTTTCCAGCCATTACGGCCGCATCCAGGCGGTCCGCGGCATCGACGTGACGGTCGGCGAGGGCGAACTGGTGGCCCTGGTCGGCGCCAACGGCGCCGGCAAGACCACCATGCTGCGCTGCATCTCCGGCGTCCAGCCGCTGACCGGCGGGACCATCCGCTTCGATGGCCGCGACATCACCCGCATGCCCGCCGACCAGCGGGTGGCCCTGGGCATCGCCCAGGTGCCCGAGGGCCGGCAGGTGTTCGGTCCGATGTCGGTGGAAGACAACCTGCGCCTGGGCGCCTATCGCCGCAAGGGCGACGATGTCGAAGCCGACATCAAGCGCATGTACGACATGTTCCCCATCCTGTTCAAGAAGCGGGAACTGCCGGCCGGCACCCTGTCGGGCGGCCAGCAGCAGATGCTGGCCATCGCCCGTGCCCTGATGAGCCATCCGCGCCTGCTGCTGCTGGACGAGCCCAGCATGGGGCTGGCGCCGCTGCTGGTGGCGGAAATCTTCAACGTCGTGCAGGCGTTGAAGCGGCAGGGCACCACCATCTTCCTGGTCGAGCAGAACGCCTATGCCGCCCTGGCCATCGCCGACCGCGGCTATGTTCTGGAAACCGGGGCGGTGGTGATGAGCGATGTCGGGCAGACCCTGCTGGCCGACGAACGGGTCAAGGAAGCCTATCTGGGGCTGTGACGCCTTTGATTTCCAGGTAATAGACGGTCTTCAGCAGGGCGAAGGCCTCGCGCAGGTGGGCCGCCCACCATTCCGCCCGCGGCCGCTCCGGCCTGGCTCCGGAGCCCGCGGCCGGCAGGCCCAGGCGGCGGAAGATGTAAAGCGCACGCGGCATGTGGTAGGCGTCGCTGACCACCAGTATCCGCTTCCAGCCGTGGGCGGAGACGATCGGCGCCGACAGCCGGGCGTTGCCGATGGTGTTGCGCGATTCCTCCTCGACATGCACCCGGTCGGGCGGCAAGCCGGCCCGCAGGGCCAGGTCGCGCATCATCCGCGCCTCGGGCACCGGATGGCCGACCGGGCCGCCGCTCATCAGCAGGTGGCCGACACGGCCGGCCCGGACCAGGCCGACCGCGTGGGCGACGCGGCGGGCCAGGGCCGGCGAGGGGCTGCCGTCGGGCAGAACCTGCGCCCCCAGCACCACGGCGACATCGAACTCGACAGGACCTGTGCTGTTCATATAAGCAGAGTGCGATAAATCATGGAGGATGCCATGCAACGGCGGCGTAATGTGGATGTGATGGTGGAGACGCTGAAGCCGGAAGGCAAGCGCATCCTGGATGTCGGCTGCGGCGACGGTTCGCTGGTGCGGCTGATGGCCAAATCGGGCGCCCGGGTTCTGGGGGTGGAATGCTCGCCCCGCCAGCTGGCCAAGGCCCGCGCCGCCGAGACCGTCGCCGGCGCCGAAATCGTCGAGGGCGTCGGCCAGGATCTGCCGGCCGAGGATGCCAGCTTCGATGCGGTGGTGTTTTTCAATTCCCTGCATCATGTCCCCCCCGAATTCATGGACCGGGCCCTGAGCGAGGCCGCCCGCGTGCTGAAGCCCGGCGG
>CAJANN010000247.1 GCA_903941095.1 uncultured Rhodospirillaceae bacterium
GCCAAAATATAGACGCATGGTGTTTTCATGAGTCGCAGCTGCGTCTCGCCCAACCGTCGTATGGATGCCCGCCTGCGCGGGCATGACGAGTATGTACCAGGGGAAATTAGCCACTTCTTAACCTGGATTCGGAGCCCTGGCCGCACGCCGCCGTTCTTGACGATCCGCGGCGTTTATGCCTTTTTCCCGGTTTCTCTTTCATCGCCCGCCAGCGGAGAACGGCACCATGCACGCATACCGGACCCACACCTGCGCCCAGCTTCGGATCGAGAATGCCGGCCAGACGGCGCGGCTGTCGGGCTGGGTGCACAGGAAGCGCGACCACGGCAACCTGCTGTTCGTCGACCTGCGCGACCATTTCGGCCTGACCCAGTGCGTGATCGACGTGTCCAGCCCGATCTTCGCCACCCTGGAAAAGGCCCGCCCGGAAAGTGTGGTCACCGTCACCGGCAAGGTGGTGAAGCGGTCGGCCGAGACCGTCAATCCCCGCCTGGCGACCGGCGAGATCGAGGTGCAGGTCGCCGAGGTCGAGATCCAGTCCATCGCCGACGTCCTGCCGATCCAGGTGGCCGGCGACCAGGACTATCCCGAGGACATGCGCCTGAAGTACCGCTTCCTGGACCTGCGCCGGGACGAGGTGCACGCCAACATGATGCTGCGTTCGCAGGTCATCTCGTACCTGCGTCAGGCGATGCTGGCCCAGGGCTTCACCGAGTTCCAGACCCCGATCCTGACCGCGTCCAGCCCCGAAGGCGCCCGCGATTATCTGGTGCCGGCCCGCCTGCATCCCGGCAAGTTCTATGCGCTGCCCCAGGCGCCGCAGCAGTTCAAGCAGCTGCTGATGGTGGCCGGCTTCGACAAGTATTTCCAGATCGCCCCCTGTTTCCGCGACGAGGCCGGCCGCGCCGACCGTTCGCCCGGCGAGTTCTACCAGCTTGATTTCGAGATGAGCTTCGTCACCCAGGACGATGTCTTCGCCGCCATCGAGCCGGTGCTGGAAGGCGTCTTCAAGGAATTCGGCAAGGGCCGCAAGGTCACGCCCGCGCCGTTCCCGCGCATCCCCTATGACGTGTCCATGCTGAAATACGGGTCCGACAAGCCGGACCTGCGCAATCCCATCGAGATCGCCGACGTCACCGAGCCGTTCCGCGGATCGGGCTTCGGCCTGTTCGCCAAGCTGGTGGACAAGGGCGCCGTGGTGCGCGCCATTCCCGCCCCCGGCGCCGCCAACCAGCCGCGCTCGTGGTTCGACAAGCTGAACGAGTGGGCGCGCGAGAACGGGGCCGGCGGCCTGGGCTACATCCAGTTCGCCGCCGACGGCCCCAAGGGGCCGATCGCCAAGAACCTGGAACCCGAGCGGGTGGCGGCCATCAAGGCGGCGGCGGCCCTGCAGGACGGCGACGCGGTGTTCTTCGCCTGCGACAAGAAGGATGCGGCGGCCAAGTTCGCCGGTGCCGTGCGCACCAAGGTCGGAACCGAGCTGGACCTGCTGGAAAAGGACGTCTTCAAGTTCTGCTGGACCGTCGACTTCCCGATGTACGAGCTGAACGAGGAAACCGGGCAGATCGATTTCAGCCACAATCCCTTCTCGATGCCGCAGGGCGGCATGGAGGCGCTGGAGACCATGAACCCGCTGGACATCAAGGCCTTCCAGTACGACATCGTCTGCAACGGCGTCGAGTTGTCGTCGGGCGCCATCCGCAACCATCGCGCCGACATCATGATCA
>CAJANN010000248.1 GCA_903941095.1 uncultured Rhodospirillaceae bacterium
ATACTTAGCTAACAGCTTTAATAAATACAAAACTTCAAACAAAGCATGATTTGTTGTTTTTCACTTTCGCATCCGCAGCAAAAACTGGCTCGGCCATCGTTTCCAGCCTGCGGATAAGCGAAGAATCGGCGCCAAGTCCGCACAGAACGGTCTGACGCACAGGGAGGTTGCCATGTTGGAGAATGCAGGAGTGTCGGTCAGGCTGACCGTTCTGGGGGCGATCGGGCTGATCGCTTCGCTGGTGATCGGCGGCGTGGCGATGACCGGCATGCACGACATCGACGGGGCCTTGGGCGACTATGCCGCACAGGTCACCGACCAGCAGGTCCGGGTTGCCCGCATCAATGAACTGATGCAGGAAAACTACCGCCAGCTGTTCGCCGCCGCCTTGCACGACCCGGGAAAAGAGGCGGCGCGTTATCACGACCATGCGATCGGCGCCCACATCGACAAGATCAAGGCCAACGCCGCCGAGATTTCCGGGCTGTGGGCCGAGGTGAAGGCCGGTTCCCTGGCGGCCCGCCGCCCCGATCTGATCGGGCGTTACGAAGAGGATCGCGGCGCCTATGTCCGCGACGGACTGCAGGCGGGCATGGCTCTGGCCGGCGAAGAACGCTGGAGCGCCCTGGAAGTCCACCTGACCCGAACCGTCCTGCCTTTGTACACGACGGCCAAGAAAGCCGGCGAAGCGGTCCTGGACGATCTGCGGGAGCAGGGGGCCGGCATCCGCGAGTCCTCGGCGGAAGGGATCCGCCATGCGACCCGGCTGACCACGCTGGCTTTCGTCCTGGCGGCCCTGGCCACCCTGGCCGGCACATGGCTGATCGGACGCACCATTCGCGGACCGTTGCACGACGTGCTGGCGATGGTCCGCTCGATCCGCGGCGATGCCGTCGTCATTCCCGCCACCGGCCTGAACCGCCGCGACGAATTCGGCGAGCTGATGCGGACCGTCGACGAATGGCGGTCGGCGTTGCTGGCCGCCGATCTGGCCCAGCAGGAAACCGCTGTGGCGGAACAGCGCGAGCGCCAACGGCGCCACGACGACATGAGCCGCATCGCCGCCACCTTTGAAAAGCATATCCGGGTCACGGTGGCGGAAATCGCCAAGGCGGTCGACTTCCTGGACGGCAACGCCGAAGGACTGATGGAAACCGCGCGCGAGACCCAGGAGAAAAGCATCGTCGTCGCCTCGGCCAGCCAGCAGGCTTCGGCCAGCATCGAAACCGTCTCGGCGGCCGGCACGCAGCTGACCGCTTCGATCCACGAGATTTCACGGCAGGTGCAGCAATCGGCCACCATCGTCCAGGCCGCCGTCAGCGAGGCACAGGAAGCCAATGCCCGGGTCGGCGGCCTGGCGGGATCGGCGCAACGGATCGGCGAGGTGGTCGGCATGATCACCGGCGTCGCCGCCAAGACCAACCTGCTGGCCCTGAACGCCACCATCGAAAGCGCCCGCGCCGGCGAAGCCGGCAAGGGCTTTGCCGTCGTCGCCCACGAGGTCAAGGGACTGGCCGGGCAAACGTCGCGGGCGACCGAGGATATCGGCCTGCAGATCGCCAATGTCCAAAGCGAGACCCGGGCCACGGTGGACGTCATCCAGAACGTCGCATCGATCATCTCGCAGGTCGGGGAACTGTCGATGGCCATTGCCGGTGCCGTCGAGCAGCAGGGGGCGGCCACAGACGAGATCGCCCGCAGCGTCGAAGAGGCCTCGAAAGGAACGCGCGGCGTCACCTCGGCCATCGGCGCCGTCGCCGATGCCGCCGGAGAAGCCGCCCAGATGGCCCAGGGCGTCATTCGCATCGTCGGCAAGCTGGTGACCTCCAGCCAGGAACTGGAGCGCGAGGTGGAAACCTTCCTCCAGGAAATCAGGGTAACCTAGGACCGGGGGGCAGGCGGCGGGATTTCCTGTCCCGCCGCCGCCCTTCGCACTGGAAACCGGCCCGTATCCGTATTAAGAAGACCGTTCCCGGCCAACCTTCCAGGGATCGCCTTCGTGAAAGCAGCCGTCATCGTTTTCCCCGGCTCCAACTGCGACCGTGACGTCGCCGTGGCGCTGGAGGCCAGCATGGGCGCCAAGCCGCTCATGGTCTGGCATCGCGACACCGAATTGCCCGCGGTCGATCTGGTGGTCGTGCCGGGCGGTTTTTCCTATGGCGATTATCTGCGCTGCGGCGCGATGGCGGCCCACTCGCCGATCATGCGCGAGGTCAAGGCCCGCGCCGAGGCCGGAACCCGGGTGCTGGGCATCTGCAACGGCTTCCAGATCCTGACCGAGACCGGGCTGCTGCCCGGCGTGCTGATGCGCAACAAGGACCTGAAGTTCATCTGCAAGGACGTCACCTTGCGGGTGGAAAGCGACCGCACCGATTTCTGCCGCTATTACCGTTCCGGCGACGTGGTGCGCTTTCCCATCGCCCATGCCGAGGGCAACTGGTTCGTCGAGCCCAAGACCTATCGCGAGATGGAAGACAACGGCCAGATCGCCTTCCGCTATGCCACCGCCAGCGGCAAGGTCGACGAATCGGCCAATCCCAACGGATCGCTGGGCAATGTCGCCGGCATCTATAACGGCCATTTCAACGTCCTGGGGCTGATGCCGCACCCGGAACGCCTGGCCGAGGACCTGCTGGGCGGGGCCGACGGCAAGCTGATGTTCGATTCTCTGGTGGAGGCGCTGTCGTGAGCCGGATTACCCCCGAAATCATCGCCAGCCACGGCATCAAGCCCGACGAATACACCCGCATCCTGGAGATCATGGGCCGCGAGCCCAACCTGACCGAACTGGGCATCTTCTCGGTGATGTGGTCCGAGCATTGCTCGTACAAATCCTCGAAAAAGTGGCTGAAGACCCTGCCGACCACCGCCCCCTGGGTCATCTGCGGCCCCGGCGAGAATGCCGGCATCATCGATATCGGCGACGGACAGGCCATCGTCTTCAAGATGGAAAGCCACAACCACCCCAGCTTCATCGAGCCCTACCAGGGCGCGGCGACCGGGGTCGGCGGCATCCTGCGCGACGTCTTCACGATGGGCGCCCGGCCCATCGCCAACATGAACGCCTTGCGCTTCGGCGACCCCAGCCACCCCAAGACCCGGCATCTGGTGGCCGGCGTGGTGGCCGGCATCGGCGGCTACGGCAATTGCGTCGGCGTCCCCACCGTGGGCGGCGAGACCAATTTCCACAAATCCTACAACGGCAACATCCTGGTCAACGCCATGACCGTCGGACTGGCCGACGCGTCCAACATCTTCTATTCGGCGGCCGCCGGCATCGGCAATCCGGTGGTCTATTTCGGATCGAAGACCGGCCGCGACGGCATCCACGGCGCCACGATGGCATCGGCGGAATTCGACGAGAATTCCGAGGAAAAGCGCCCCACCGTCCAGGTCGGCGACCCCTTCACCGAAAAGCTGCTGATCGAGGCCTGCCTGGAACTGATGGCCACCGACACCATCGTCGCCATCCAGGACATGGGCGCCGCCGGCCTGACCAGCTCGTCGTTCGAGATGGCGTCGAAGGGCGGCCTGGGCGTGGAGCTGGACCTGGATCTGGTGCCGATGCGCGAAGACGGCATGAGCGCCTACGAGATCATGCTGTCCGAATCGCAGGAACGCATGCTGATGATCCTGAAGCCCGGCAAGGAAGACGTGGCCAGGGCGATCATGGACAAGTGGGAGCTGGACTTCGCCGTCATCGGCACCCTGACCGACACCGGCCGCATGGTGCTGAAGCGTCACGGCAAGGTGGAGGCCGACCTGCCCATCGACCCGCTGGCCCAGGCCAGCCCGGAATACGACCGCCCGTGGACGGCCCCGGCCAAGGCCCCGGTGGTCCGGCTGGAAGACGTGCCGGCCCACCCCCCCATCGATGCCCTGAAGCGCCTGCTGGGCTGCCCCGATCTGGCGTCGAAGCGGTGGATCTATCAGCAATACGACCACATGGTGATGGGCGACACCGTGCAGCGCCCCGGCGGCGATGCCGCCGTGGTGCGCATTCATGGCGGCCGCAAGGCGGTGGCCATCACCACCGACTGCACGCCGCGCTATTGCCAGGCCGACCCGCACGAAGGCGGCCGGCAGGCGGTGGCCGAGGCCTACCGCAACACCTCGGCCACCGGGGCGACGCCGTTGGCGGTCACCGACAACCTGAACTTCGGCAACCCCGAGAAGCCCGAGATCATGGGCCAGATCGTCGAGGCCATCAAAGGCATGGGCGAGGCCTGCCGCGACCTCGACTTCCCCGTCGTGTCGGGCAACGTGTCGCTGTACAACGAAACCCAGGGCCAGGCCATTCAGCCGACCCCGGCCATCGGCGCCGTCGGCCTGCTGGCCGATGTCGGCAAGCACACCACCATCGCCTTCAAGACGGCCGGCAACGCCATCGTGCTGCTGGGCGAGTGCAAGGGCTGGATGGGCGCATCGCTGTATCTGCGCGAGCTGTGCGGCCGCGAGGAAGGGGCGCCGCCGCCGGTGGCCCTGCACCGCGAGCGCCGCAAGGGCGAGCTGGTGCGTGCCCTGATCGCCGACGGTCTGGTGCGGGCCTGCCACGACGTCTCGGACGGCGGCCTGCTGGTGGCGGTGGCGGAAATGGCCATGTCGTCCGGCATCGGCGCCAGCCTGGACGCCCCGTCGTCCCCGGCCCTGCATGGCTGGTGCTTCGGCGAGGACCAGGGACGCTATGTCCTGGAGGTCCACCCCGATGATCTGCCCGGCGTCCTCGAGGCCGCCCTGGCCAAGGATGTCGGCGCCCGCGTCATCGGCACCACCGGCGGACACGCCCTGTCGGTGGGCGGCCAGTCGGCCGGCATCGACGACCTGCGCACCGCCCACGAGGCCTGGCTGCCCGCCTTCATGGGCGCGGAAATGTCCGGACACTGACGGCGGAAACATCTTTCGCCACCATTTTGGCCTGAACGGCGGCTGGCGCCGTTCAGGCCAAAATGATCGGACGACGGCCCCAGGCCGGAATGATGATCAGACGGACGGCCCCAGGCCGTTGATGGCCCGGCACACGGCTGACAGCCTGTCCTCCAGTTCGCCGGCCAGGGCCTGGATGGCTTCATCCCCCACTCCGCTTCGGATCAGGGCCTCCAGGTCGGCGGCCAGGGCCTGAATGCCGACCACCCCGACCTGAGCCGACGCGCCGCGCAGGGAATGGAGCAGACGCCCGGCTTCCTCGCGGCCGGAAACCGCGATCAGCCGGCGCAGACGGTCGGCGCAATCATGGAACGTTGCGGCGTATTCCTGCAGATAGCGGATGCAACGGTCGGGCCGGGCCGGATAGGACGGCGCCCGGGTCAGGTCGATGTCGGCCATGCCGGACAGACAGGAATGCAGCCGGGCCAGATGGGGGTCGACCGGCGCCGCATCCGCCTGTGCCGCCTGCGCCGGCCGGGCCTTGCGGCGGTCCAGCCATTTCCACAGGGCCGCCGTCAGCAGATCGGGATGCAGCGGCTTGCTCAGAAAATCGTTCATGCCGGCATCCAGGCACCGCTGGCGGTCTTCCTGAAAGGCGTTGGCGGTCAGGGCGACGATGGGCACCGACGCATAGCCGGGCAGTTCGCGGATGGATGCCGTCGCCTCCAGACCGTCCATCACCGGCATCTGCATGTCCATCAAGATCAGGTCGTAAATCGTCGCCGAGGCCATTTCGACGGCGGCCAGACCATCCGTGGCCATGTCGGCGGTCAGCCCCAGTTCATCCAGCATGTCCTGCAAAACCTCGCGGTTCAGGGGGACATCCTCGGCCACCAGGATTTTCGCGTGGGCGTAAAGCTCGGACAACCTGGCCTCGGCCGGGGCGACGGCCTCGGCGTCCCGGCTGCGCCGGTTGGGGCCGACATAGGACGGCGTCGACACGAAGGTGGATCTGGTCCCGTCGGCGTCGCCCTCGCCGGGGCGCAGCACGGCGGTGAACCAGAACAGGCTGCCGGCCCCAGGAGTGCTGTCGACCCCCACCGAGCCCCCCATCAGCTCGGCCAGCTGGCGGGTGATCGCCAGGCCCAGGCCGGTTCCGCCGAAACGCCGGGTGGTGCTGACATCGGCCTGCACGAAGGCGCTGAACAGACGGTCCAGAACCTCGGGCTCCATGCCGATGCCGGTATCTTCGACCTCGAAACGGATCAGTATGGTGCCGTCGGCCGGGTCGGGCTGGCGTAGCTGACGGCGGACGCGGATGGTCACCGAGCCGTTCCGGGTGAATTTGGCGGCATTGTTGACATAGTTGATCAGGCACTGGCTGAGCCGCATCGCATCGCCGAACAGCCGGTCCGGAACATCGGGGGCGACATCGATGCGCAGGTCCAGGCCATTCTTCGCCACCAGCGGCGTGACCTGACTGGTGACGTTGGACAGCAGGTTGACCAGACGGAAATCTTCCGGGTCGATGGACATCTTGCCGGACTCGATCTTCGAGATGTCCAGGATATCGTTGATCAGGGCCAGAAGATGCTTGGCCGACTGGTCGATCTTGCCCAGCCGGTCGGCATCGGCCGGATCGTGGATATTGCGCCGCAGGGTGCGGGTAAAGCCGATGATGGCGTTCATCGGCGTCCTGATCTCGTGGCTCATGTTGGCCAGGAACTGGCCTTTGTACTGGCTGGCCGATTCGGCGTGTTCCACGGCGGTCTTCAGGCGGTCATTGACCTCGCGCAATTGCCGCTGCGAGCGTTTGATGCCGTCGCCGGTCTT
The DNA here is from genome assembly GCA_903941095.1 of uncultured Rhodospirillaceae bacterium. Classification (GTDB taxonomy): domain Bacteria; phylum Pseudomonadota; class Alphaproteobacteria; order Rhodospirillales; family Magnetospirillaceae; genus Magnetospirillum. The sequence goes on from CAJANN010000248.1 coordinate 6,697, forward strand.
CTTGTAGTACGACAGGAAGATCGTCACCAGGATCGAGGCGGCGAAGGTCATCAGCGCATTGAGGGGAACGCCGCCACCCGCGAACGCAGCCTTGGGGGTGACGACCAGTTGCCAGGTACGGCCGGCGATGTCGAAGGTGGAAACGGCCGACATCCCGGCGGTCAGGGTCTCGGGCGTGGTTTCCGGCGTGCGGGGATAAAGCTGCCGGCTTTCCGGCGGCGCCGTCATGTCGAACAGGTGGATCATGATCCGCGACGAATCTTCGCGTTCCATGCCGCCGTTGGATTCCTCGATCAGGTCGCCGATCCGGAACACCCCGGAGATATAGCCGGTCAGCAGCTGGCGACGGGACACCGGGTCAGAGGCCGGCTCGCCTGAAAACACCGGAGCCAGCAGCAGGACCCCATATTGGTTGCCGGTTTCCTGGACCAGGGAAATCCTGGCGGTCAGCCGGGGCCGCCCACTGTCGCGGGCGCCGTCCAGGGTCTGGCGGCGGACCGGATCCGATGCCAGGTCGAATCCCACGGCCCTGGCATTGCTTTCGATCGGCTCGATATAAAAAATCGGCACATATTCGTCCCGATCGGCAACCGCCCGGCCCTTCCCGTCGGCGTCACGTTCGGAAATCATGAAATCGGTCTGTCCGTCAAGGCGGGCCTGCCGCTCGAAACGGTCTTTTTCCTCTCGCGCAATCCGCGGATCCCAGGAAAACGCCTTGATGAAGCGATGGGCCTCCAGCGGCGGCAGGACCATGCGGCGGAAATCGGCGCGGCTTGTCGCCCCGGGCCGGGAAACGGCGAAATGGCCGACCAGAAGGTCGACATTGTCCAATGCCGTGGCCAGGTTGGCCCGGACGGCGATGATGTGCTGCTGGGCCAGTTCGTTGAACCGGGCCGACTCGGCCGTGCGTTCGGACTGCAGCACGGTCCAGAACAGCAGCAGGGAAACCGCCGACCCGACCGCCAGCGTCACCAAGACGCCCAGGCTGCCCCTCCAGCCCGGGGCGGCGACATCGCCGGAAAATCGGGTGTCATCGCGATTGTCCATCATCATCCTTTCTCGAATGTGACTTCAACGATGTTCCCGCCATTTCTGTAGGATACTTTGTCGAAGGAAACCGTTCTTGCGATATAAATCCCGCGGCCACTGATGCAATTTTGCAGATTGACCGTCTTCGACATCTGACGCGCCCAGTCGAAGCCCGGCCCGTTATCCTTGATGGCGACGCTGACATGGTCCTGGGTGGCGTCGAACTCGACCGCCACCGTCATGCCGGCGCAGACGGGCAGGCTTTGCCGTCGCCGGATTTCTTCTTCCCAGCGGTTCTGGCGGATCAGGATTTCCTTGGTGGCGCCGCCGATCCCCAGATTTCCATGCTCGACGGCATTGGTGATCAGCTCCATCAGGCCGACCGTCACCGGGGCCGGGTCGGCGGCATGCTGGGCGATCATCCAGACGACGGACTTGGCTTCCTTGAGGGTGGAAAAGCGGAACCACGCCTTTTCCACCACCGAAGCCGCTTCCAAAGGCACGGAATCCAGGCTTTCGATCGATTTGATGTGGGTATAGGCCTGAACCGCCGCCCTGACGATGGGGGCCAGGGTCGTCTCGTCATAGGGTTTGGTGATGTAATAGTACGCCCCCGCCTCGATTCCTTCGCGCAGGGCCTGGGGACTGGTCTCCGCCGTCTGGAAGATGACGGGAACATGCTGCAGGGTGCTGTCCTCACGGATGGCGGACAACACCTCCATGCCGCCCATCACCGGCATCATCCGGTCGATCACCACCGCGTCGAAGGCCTGCGGACTGGCTTTCAGACGTTCCAGCGCCTGATGCCCGTTTTCGGCGGTGACCACCGTGAAGCCCTCGTCCTCAAGGGTGTCCTTGATGACCCGCAGCATCAAAGGCTCGTCATCGACGGCCAGGATCAATCCCTGCTGCATCTATTGCCCCCACGAGCTCAGTTTGGCGATGGCCGAACAGACGATGGCCAACCTTGTTTCGATTTCATCGGCGCCGGCCAGAATTTCACGATCGTCGGCCCCGCCCCGGATGGAATCTTCCAGATTGGCGGCCAGTTCGTGGATTCCCATCACCCCGACCTGCCCCGACGTCCCCCGCAGGGAATGCACCAGACGCCTGGCCCCGTCGCGGTCGGCCTGGGCCATCAGGGTCCGCAGCTGCGACATGCAATCGCCGTTGGCCGAGGCGAATTCCTGCAGATACAGGATATAGCGGGCCGGCTTGGTGTTGAACGACGCGCCCCGGGTCATGTCGATATCGGCGATGCCGTCCAGGCAGGCATGCAGCCGGTCAAGCGCATCGCCGCCGGAGGCGGCCGGAGCGGCGGCAGGCGGGGGCGTGTCAGGCGCCCTGCGTTCCAGCCATTTGGACAGGGTGGCATACAACATTTCGGGGGGAACCGGCTTGCTCAGGAAATCATCCATGCCGGCATCGATGCACCGTTGCCGGTCGTCGTCGAAGGCGTTGGCCGTCAGCGCGATGATCGGCGTCCGGGCGTGGCCGGGCAGCTTGCGGATGGCCTGGGTTGCCGATATTCCATCCATTTCCGGCATCTGCATGTCCATCAGGATCAGGTCGTAATGGGCGGCGCTCGCCATCTTGACCGCCACGGCGCCGTTCTCGGCCATGTCGGCGACCAGTCCGGCCTCGTCCAGCATATCCTGCAGCACCTCGCGGTTCAAAGCCACATCCTCGGCGACCAGCAGACGGACGGAGCCGAAATCCACCTTGGCCCGGGAAGGCGTTTCCTCGGACGGGCCGGCGTGGTCGGCGGCCGGCTCCAGCCGCGCGGTGAACCAGAATCGGCTGCCCTCGCCGGGCCGGCTGTCAACCCCGACCTCGCCCCCCATCAGCATGGTCAGCTGCCGGGTCAGGGCCAGCCCCAGGCCGGTTCCGCCGAACTTGCGGGTGGTCGACTTGTCGGCCTGTTCGAAGGACGAAAACAGCCGATTCTGCGCCTCACGCTCGATGCCGATCCCGGTGTCTTCCACCTCGAAGCGGATCAGAAGATCCGACCCGCCCGCATTTCGCGAAGTGACGCGAATGACGACGCCGCCGGCCTGGGTGAACTTCACCGCATTGTTGAGATAGTTCAGCAGGCACTGGCTCAGCCGCAAGGCATCGCCGTACAGCCTGTCCGGCATCTCCGGTCCGATCTCCAGCCGCAGGCTCAGGTGCTTGCGCTCGGCCTGGGGGAAGACCTGATCGATGACCTCGCCCAGCAGGCGCTGCAGGCTGAAGGTCTCGGGATTGATCGACAGCTTGCCGGCCTCGATCTTCGACATGTCGAGGATGTCGTTGATGATCGCCATCATATGGCCGGAGGCCTGATCGATCTTCTCCAGTCGCTCCACCTGCTCGGGCTGGTGGCTGACGCGCCGCAGCGAACGGGTGAACCCGACGATGGCGTTGATGGGGGTACGGATTTCGTGGCTCATGTTGGCCAGGAATTCGCTTTTGGCCTGACTGGCCTTTTCCGCCCGCTCGATGGCCGCCTGCAGCCGCCCGACCATCATGTCGAAGGTTTCGGCAAGGATGCGGACCTCCCGCGGGGCGTGATCCGGGCAGGCGAACGCCTTGGCCCCCTCGCTCCAGGTCACGTCCTCGGCGGTTCTGGTCAGGGCATTCAGCGGCGCCACCACCGCCCGCACCACCAGCAACCCCACCATCACCATTATCCCGGCCACCGCGGCGGCCACCAGCAAGATCAGCAGCGCCACGTCGCGCAGCGGCCCGGCCACCAGTTCCGGGCTGATTTCCGAATGCAGCTCGATCTTCAGGGAATCGAACGGAGCCGGCGCGGCGATGGCCCGGACCGTATGCCATCCCCCGTCGAAATCGGGGCGGTCATGCCCGTCCCGCGGATCGATGATCCGGCCGGAGATGGAAAAATGGCGGGATATGCCTTCGTCTCCTCCACCGACATCCAGGGCCGACACCGGCAAGGCGAAAGCCAGGATGCCCTCCACCGTCCCGGTATTGGCATAGATGACCGGAACCGCCGCCACGATGTTCCAGGCACCGTCGATGAGTTCCAGGGCGGCGGTGTGCCGGGCGGTATCGGCGACCCCGGCCAGCCAGGGAACCTGTGCCGGGTCGAACCCCTTTCCCCCCGATCTGGCGATGACCCGTCCGCGATAATCAAGCAGGGCGATGTCGCCGGGCAACTCGCTCATCCGGGAAAAACCGGACAGGAACGGCTGGATGTAACCGCTACGCCCCATGCTGTCGGCCAGGGCGTTGCCGGTGATACGGTTCTCGGCAAAGCCCTTCAGGTTGGCCGACAGCTTGGACAGGGTGACTTCCACCTTGGCCGTCACCGACCGTTCAATCACCGAAACGCTGTGTTCGACCAGTTGCCGGACCTGACTGCCGACCACCCGATAGGTGCCGCCGCCGATCAGCACCGCCGACAGCAGCACCGATACCACCGAGACGGCGGCAATGCGGGACGACAGCGTCTGCGGCAGCACCGGCTATTTCCTGGGCACGGGAACCAGCCGTCCGTCACGGCCATATTCGGCCATGAACACGTCCTCCTGGCTCAGGGCGTCATGGCGGCCGGGCGAGAAGGGCTGATCGAAATTGCGGACCAGTCCCTTGTAGCCGCGCACCTTTTCCAGGGCGTCGCGCACGGCCTGGGTCTCGGTGGACCCGGCCAGGTTGACCGCCAGGGCCAGGATGTGAACCAGATCATAGGCATGCCCCACCCCCACCGGAGAGGGGATGGAAGCCGGATCGACGGCGCCGTACAGCCGTTCCCAGCTTTGCATGAACAAGGCGACGCGCCTGGGATCGGCCGTCAGGAAGCTGAAGGTCTGCACCACCGAGAAATCGACCTCGGTCAGGGCTGATCCCGCCTCCTCGAAGAAGCGGCCGCCGGTGATGCCCCAATGGCTGATCACCGGCATCCGCTGCAGCGCGGGCAAAGCCGCCATCTCGCGGACGAAGGACACGCCTTCCAGATCGTTGGCGACCAGCACCAGTGCCTCGGCACCGGCGGCGCGGGCGGCGGCGTACTGCATGGCGAAGGATCTGTCGCCCCAATTGTACCATTCGCTGGCCACGATCCTGAGGCCGGTCCTGGCGGCAGCCTGTTCGGCGGCGGCGGCGTTGCTGCGTCCCCAGCCGGTGTTGGGCAGCAGCAGCGCCACCCGCTTCACCCCCCTGCCCCGGGCATGGTCCAGCATGGCCGGCATGGCCAAACTGTCCCGCAGCGACAGGCGGAACACGTAGTTGGGAGTGCGTCCGTTGTCGGTGATCCCATCGGCAGACGCCCAGGGGTCGAGGATGACGATGCGGTTGGTGTGGACCAAATCCAGCGTGTCCAGCACCACCGGGCTGAAACGCCCGCACAGGACGGCGACCATATCCTTCCTGGCCGACAGGTCCAGCAGGTTGTCCTTGGCCCGGGCCGGAGACGATTTGTTGTCGGTGACGACCAGTTCCAGCGGGCGTCCGCCCAGAACTCCGCCGGCCCGGTTGATTTCGTCGACGGCGATGCGGGCGCCCTTTTCGATGGCCTGGGCCGAGGTGCTGTTGATCAGGCCGAATTCGGCGTCGATGCCGACATAGACCGCCGGGCCGGCAGCCCGCGCCATAGTGGCCGCAAGCGACAATGCCAGCAACAGAGTGAACCCGACCGACCACCGCATGCTTCCGCCTCCCCGCAACGCGAAACAGTTTCCGGCCGCCTTTGCGCCGAACACTTCACCCTGACGTTCGGCCGGCCCCGATACCAGTCCCATATGGGACCGTGTCCGAGAATCCGGCAAAAGCCGCAGGGACGGACCGACGGCACGAACGGAACGGGAAGATGCCAAGGCGGCAATTGATTTCCGCCCCCGGATCGGCTACCCCTGGGCGGCATCGTCGCCTCACCGATCCCAGCGCGGACCAACGCTCCCGATGTCGAAAGCCTCTGCCCGTTTCGTCTGCCAGGAATGCGGTGCGGTGACCCTGCGCTGGGGCGGGAAGTGCGAGGCCTGCGGCGCCTGGAATTCCATCGTCGAGGAAGCCCGCAAGGACGACACCCCCAAGGGGCTGGGCGGCAAGCCGGGCAAGAAGATCGAGTTCGTCGGGCTGGAAGGAAGCGCAGCCCCCCTGCCCCGCCTGCCGACCACCATCGGCGAGCTGGACCGCGTCTGCGGCGGCGGGCTGGTGCCCGGTTCGGCGCTGCTGGTGGGCGGCGACCCCGGCATCGGCAAATCCACCCTGCTGACCCAGGCGGCGGCCCTGCTGGGGGCGACAGTGCCGGTGGCCTACATCTCGGGGGAAGAGGCGGTCGATCAGGTCCGCCTGCGCGCCGGCCGGCTGGGCCTGTCCAAAGCCAACGTCGCCCTGGCCTCGGCCACCAACCTGCGCGACATCGTCGCCAGCCTGGACGGCCCCGACGCCCCCAGGGTTGTGGTCATCGATTCGATCCAGACCATGTATGCCGACAATGTCGATTCGGCCCCCGGCACCGTCACCCAGGTCCGCACCTGCGCCCACGAGTTGATCCGGCTGGCCAAGCGGCGCGGCTTCGTGCTGTTCCTGGTCGGCCACGTCACCAAGGAAGGCACCATCGCCGGGCCGCGGGTGCTGGAGCACATGGTGGACACCGTCCTTTATTTCGAGGGCGACCGCGGCCACCAGTTCCGCATCCTGCGCGCCGTCAAGAACCGCTTCGGCGCCACCGACGAGATCGGCGTCTTCGAAATGACCGATGCCGGCCTGGCCGAGGTGCTGAACCCGTCGGCCCTGTTCCTGGCCGAACGGCGCGGCAACGTCTCGGGCTCGTGCGTGTTCGCCGGCATCGAGGGATCGCGGCCGATGCTGGTGGAAATCCAGGCCCTGGTCGCCCCCAGCACCCTGTCCAGCCCGCGCCGCGCCGTGGTCGGCTGGGATTCCGGCCGCCTGTCGATGATCCTGGCGGTGCTGGATGCCCGCTGCGGGCTTGCTTTGTCGGGCAATGACGTTTATTTGAACGTCGCGGGCGGGCTGCGCATCACCGAGCCGGCGGCCGACCTTGCGGTCGCGGCGGCCCTGGTCTCTTCGGCCACGGACGTTCCCGTTCCCGCCGACATGGCGGTGTTCGGCGAAATCGGCCTGTCGGGCGAGATTCGCGCCGTCGCCCAAGGGGAACTCCGCCTGAAAGAGGCGGCGAAGCTGGGATTTGCGCAGGCCCTGGTGCCGGCCAGTCCGCGAAAAGGGAAAGGCCAACCGGGCGGCGGCGTGCTGTCCATGCGGCCGATCGGACACCTGCAGGATTTGCTGGGGCTGTTCCGCCCCGGCCACTAAGGACGAAGAGAACCGGGATTTCATGGGCAATCTTCCCGTCACTGCCGTCGACATCGTCGTGGCCGTCGTGCTGTTGGGCTCGGCCGGGTTCGCCTTCATGCGCGGCTTCGTCCACGAAGTTCTGGCCATTGCCGCCTGGGTCGGCGCCGTCTTCGCCGCGCTCTACGGCTTCGCCCCGCTTCAGCCGTTCTTCCGCAGCCAGATCGGCAGCACCCTGGTCGCCGACATCGCCGCCGGCGCCGTGCTGTTCCTGACCACCTTGCTGATTTTGTCCATTCTGACCAAGATGGTCGCCGACCGGGTGCGCCGCAGCGCGCTGAACAGCGTCGATTCGTCGCTGGGCTTCGTGTTCGGGCTGGTGCGCGGCGCCGTTCTGCTGAGCCTGGCCTATACCGGGGTGGTGATGATCGCCGAACAGCCGCCGGCATGGCTGGCCGAAGCCAAGACCCGCCCCTGGCTGGAACGTGGCTCGGATGCCCTGCGCGGATTGGCCCCCGAAGGCTTCGGCGCCGCCGAAAGCTCGGCGCGCCAGGCCGGCCGCGATGTCCGGGAATTGAAGCAGACGGAAGAAACCTTCCGCAAATACGTGTCCCCGCAGCCGGCTTCGGGTTCGCCCGACGGAAAGAAGACCGGGGACAAGACCGGACCGGGATACGACAAGGAAAGCCGGAGCCAGTTGGACCGGCTGATCCAGACCAACCAGTGACGCGAGCGGCGAGAGCAGGCATGTTCAGCACCAATCCCTACGATGACGACCATCTGCGAGAAGAATGCGGAGTCTTCGGCATTCACGGCCATCCCGAAGCCGCCGCCCTGACCGCCCTGGGCCTGCACGCCCTGCAGCACCGCGGCCAGGAGGCCGCCGGCATCGTGTCGCTGGACGGCGAGCAGTTCCACAATCACCGCGACCTCGGCTATGTCGAGGATTGCTTCGGTTCGGAAGCCATCATCCGCAAGCTGAAGGGCGACAAGGCCGCCGGCCACGTCCGCTATTCCACCACCGGCGAGACGCTGCTGCGCAACGTCCAGCCGCTGTTCGCCGAAATGGAGTTCGGCGGCCTGGCCCTGGCCCACAACGGCAACCTGACCAACGCCCAGGCGCTGCGGCGGTCTCTGGTCAAGCGCGGCTGCCTGTTCCAGTCGACCACCGACACCGAAGTGATCATCCATCTGATCGCCATCAGCCTGCACGGCCCGGTGGAAGACCGGGTCATCGACGCGCTGCGCCAGATCGACGGGGCCTATTCGCTGGTCTGCCTGACCCGCGAAGGGCTGATGGGCATGCGCGACCCGCTGGGCATCCGCCCGCTGGTGCTGGGCAAACTGGACGGCGCCTGGTGCCTGGCCTCGGAAACCTGCGCCCTGGACATCATCGGCGCCGAATTCGTCCGCGACATCGAAGCCGGCGAACTGGTGGTCATCACCGAAAGCGGGGTCCGCTCGGTCAAGCCGTTCGGCGACACCAAGCGCCGCTTCTGCATTTTCGAGTACATCTATTTCGCCCGCCCCGATTCCATCGTCGAAGGCACCAGCGTCTACGAGGCCCGCAAGCGCATCGGCGCCGAACTGGCTCGCGAAAGCCTGGTCGAGGCCGATGTGGTGGTGCCGGTTCCCGATTCCGGCGTGCCCGCCGCCCTGGGCTTCGCCACCGAGGCCAAACTGCCTTTCGAACTGGGCATCATCCGCAATCATTATGTCGGCCGCACCTTCATCCAGCCCACCGACAAGACCCGCCATGTCGGCGTGAAGATGAAGCACAACCCCAACCGCGCCTATATCCAGGGCAAGCGGGTGGTTCTGGTCGACGATTCCATCGTGCGCGGCACCACCAGCCGCAAGATCGTCGAAATGGTGCGCCAGGCCGGCGCCACCGAGGTGCATATGCGCATCTCGTCGCCGCCGACCACCCATTCCTGCTATTTCGGCATCGATACCCCCGAGCGCGACAAGCTGCTGGCCGCCCGCTACGATGTCGAGGGCATGGCCAAGCTGATCGGCGTTGATTCCCTGGCCTTCATCTCCATCGACGGGCTGTATCGCGCCGTCGGCGAGCCGGGCCGGACCAGCCATGCCCCGCAATTCTGCGACGCCTGCTTCACCGGCGACTATCCGGTGATCCCCACCGACTACATGGACGGGCTGACGGATTCGCGGCAATTGTCCCTGCTGACGGACCCCAAGAAATGACTGTTCGCCTGTCGGGAAAAATCGCCGTCGTCACCGGCGCGTCGCGCGGCATCGGCCGGGCCGTCGCCAGACGCTTCGCCGCCGAGGGCGCCGAAGTGGTGTGCATCGCCCGCACCCAGGGCGCGCTGGAGGAACTGGACGACGAAATCGCCGATGCCGGCGGCAAGGCGGTGCTGTGTCCGCTGGACCTGCGGCAGTTCGACGCCATCGATCAGGTCGCCGCCGCCTTGTTCCAACGCTTCGGCCGCATCGACATCCTGGCCGGCATCGCCGGCGACATCGGCGGTGGGCTGGGGCCGGTGGGACACCAGAAGCCCAAGCATTTTCAGGAAGCCTTCGACATCAACGTCACCGCCAATTACCGGCTGATCCGCGCCTTCGATCCGCTGCTCAGGATGTCCGATGCCGGGCGGGCCATGTTCGTGACCTCGGGCGCCGCCCATGCCGCCCTGCCCTATTGGGGCTGTTACGGCGCCACCAAGGCGGCACTGGAATCGCTGGTGCAAAGCTGGGCCGCCGAGGTCGCCAGCATCACCGCACTGAAAGTCAACCTGATCGATCCCGGAATCGTCGCCACCCGGATGCGGGCCATCGCCTTTCCCGGCGAGGATCAGTCCCGCCTGCGCCAGCCCGAACAGGTTACCGAAACCTTCGTCCAACTGGCCGAAGCCGGTTGTGCGCCGCACGGCGAAATCGTCCGGATCCCTTAGCGCCCGCAAAAGAAAACCCCGCCCGCGCAAGATGCCGGCGGCAGACCGAAGGGAACGGCAGGCATTGCCAGGGTGATCGCCTTTGGACGAGCGTGGCGAGGACTATGCCCGTTGGGCGCCGCAGCGGCCGGAGGGGCGGAACCCCGGAGGAAAAGCGAGGAAGCCTAAGGGGGCGGATGCCCCCCGCCGGCGATCGAGGCAGACATGAAAGAAGCCAGGGTGATCGCCAAAGGCGATCGCCCTGAGGCGGGGGCTTGCACCCTCGACAGGAGTCCTGTAATCCCCATCTGGGAAGAGATCACGCCGCAGATTTCGGGGGTGGGGCGAGGACCTGGATGAGCACGACGCAACCGCGCGACAACAAGACCTTTGAAACCAAGGTCGCCAACCTGATCGCCACGACGCGCCATCTTGAGGTGCCGCATATCCTGGTGTTGCGCCGGCTGACCCTGAAAGATCCGGAATCCCTGAAATGGGCCAGCGAACGGCAGTTGGACGTGGTGTTCAACGTGCTGGTCACCAAAGCCCTGGAACGGATGGACCGCGACAGGCTGAACGTCGCCCGCGAGCAGGATTACGCCCCGCTGACCGTGGCCGGGACCCCCGACGAACGCGACGAGGACCGGCTGATCGTCGCCACCATCGCCGACCAGATGCTGGGGCCGATGGTCAAGACCCCGGCACTGCACTCGGAACACGGCACGTCCCTGGCCAAGCTGCTGTCTCTCAGCCCCGAGGCGGCCCCTGCCAAAACCCCGCGCGAGGCCTCGAAGAACAAGGAGCCGCCGCCGCTGTTCGCCGCCCAGCTTGGCCCCGATTCCCAGCGCATGATGCCCAGCGCCAGTTCCAGGGCCATCTCCGCCGAGGAAGACCAGAAACCGTTCATCGACTTCGCCACCCTGTTCAACGACACCCTGTGCGCCTATTCCCGCAAGATCCTGGGCCATTTCAGCATCAAGGGGGCCGTGAAATCCGGCCGTCCTCCCTTCCCGATGGCCCCGGAATTCGGCGCTTGCTACGAAGACGTCCTGCGCCGCTTCATCCTGCCGCCGATGCATGCCTCGCGGCATATCCAGCAATTGGGCTTAAGCTATAACTGGGCCGAACTGGGCGGGGCCAAGCTGATCGACATCATCGGATCGGGCGACCACAACAACCCCATCCTGCACAATTGGGACCTGCGCTGGGGGGCGATGCGCGCCCCCAAGGGCAAGAAGCCGAAACCCGAGGAAAATCCCTGGCCGCTGTTCCGCGAGGATGCCACCAATTCCAACTACGATCCCCCCACCGAGGGCGACCTGCAGCTGATGCAGGACCTGATCCGCTTCGAGGCGGAATCCATCGGCAAGGCGTGGCGCGAACTGTGTCAGCTGCACGAGCAGGAATTTTCGCCGTCGGGCCGCCAGGAACAGGCCCGCGAGGGCGCCTTCCGCGACGGGCTGATGAAATGGGCGACCAAACTGCCCGAGCATGTCGGCGAGTTCCTGGCGATCAAAGCCTATTTCATGTTTCCGGCCATCAGCGGCGGCTTCACGCGGCGCCTGCTGACCAATTTCGGCCGGACCGACAGCGAACGCCGCCGGGCTGCCCCGTTCCTGTTCGCCTTTGCCCAGACCCTGCCGGAATAGAGCGGACGCCATCACCGCCGAACCGGACGAATATGGTGGGACTTCGGACTTTACCTTTGGAAGTTGTTAACGTCTCGGATGGCAGTCTGTTGGGAGAAGACGTTGCATCGGACTTCGCTTCATGAGTACCAGCGGACCGCTTTTGTTGCGCCAGACCACCAACCATGTTCTGGACGCCCTGCTTCGGGCAGCCGAGACTGCCTACCATGACCAGTCCGTGGGCATGCGGAGCCTGCACGACATCGTCGAGGCCATCAAGAATGCGGCCAACCTGGACGAGTTCTACCGCCACGCCTATCTGGAGCTGACCAAAGCGGTCGATCAGGACAAACTGACCCAGAAACGGATCAACGCCTATGGGCGGCTGATGATTCATCCGCTCAATCAGTTGCTGCAGAACGGTGTCCTGGACCGTGCCCTGCTGCCCCAGATATTTTCTTTCCTCCACATGGTCCTGGGCGACGATTCCGAGGTGTATGGCGAGACCTGCAAGGAGATCGTCGCGCGCATGCGGGCCGAAATGGGGGACGGGTTCACCTGGGACGCGTTCTATGCCGATCCCGGGGCAGCCCGCATCCAATGGCACACCCTGACCCGGATCGCCACCCTGTTCAAGCGTTGGGACCTGCGCAAGGAATGGTTCCTGAAGCTGATGCAATACACCCCGACGACCGTCAGCCTGGGGCAAAGCACCTTCGTGCTGCGCAGCATCGACCATTCGGACGAGCCGCATGTGTTCGGCAACCACGAGTTCTGCGCGTTCTTCCAGTCCCTGTTCCGCCCGATGACCGAGATGTCCCCCGAGGACGAAATCCGCTTCCGCCAGGAATTCGGGACCGATCCGCATCATCTGATCGGCCAGTTCCTGGTTCACCTCGCCAGTTGCGAGATTTGAACGGCCCCGGTCACAGTCCTTTTTCGAAATCCGCGGGCGCACGCAGATAGGCCCCGAACACGTCGGGAAGACGGCGCCGCAGATCCTCGTCAGGATCGTTGGGATCCAGCGGTGTCCGCGAGGTTTTCTCGCAAAACATCTTGATCAGCTTCTTGTGGCCGGGCGGCCCGAAAATTTCGCTGAACTTCTCGGTCCCCAGCTTGTCCTGGGCGACCCCCAGGAAAATGGGAATCTGGGGGAACTGCAGGAACTTGACGATCTGGTTGATGGTCTCGCCGGAAATCATGTGCAGCCAGTCGGCCATCTGCTCCAGATCCTTGGCATTCTGTATTTCCATCGCTTCCAGACGGTCGCAATCGACGCACATCTCCCAGAATTTGTCGCCCATCTTCTCGTAGACGGCGCCGTGCAGGAACTCGTAGCGTTCCTTGCCCAGGAAGGCGACGCCCTTGGCCGCCAGGGGCTGGGTGTCCAGCATCTCGCGCATCATGCTGTCCGACAGGATCTTGCGGGCGGAATCCATGGAATGGCGGCCGATATCGGCCAGGGCGGCGATGCCCTCCGGGGTGCGCAGGGTGGTCACACCCCTGCCCAGCTCGTTGATCAGCTTGATGGGGATTTCGGCGAAATAAGGGATCAGCGGAACCTGCCAGTCGAAATCCAGATGGTCCTTGATGGCGGCATAGAACTTGTCGCCCTGGGTCGCGCTGGGCTTGGGAATTTCGGCATCCCCCCACTTGCCGCGCACGATTTCCGCCAGCCGGTCCAACAGCGATTTGGTCTGCGGATTGACCGGATGCTTGGCGGCCTTCGACGGGTGCGCCGTTCCCCACCGCCGGTCCGAATAGGCCTTCGCCCCCGACCGCACCACCATCGCGACGATCTGGTCGATCGAGCGATCGCACAGCAGCGGCGTCTGGTCGTCCATCACCGGATTGCCGCTTCTGTCGACCAGGAATTCCTGGAACTTGTCGCGCCGGGTCTTGATCAGCGTCAGACAGGCGTGCAACAGGTCCGGATTAGCCAGGATGGTGCCATAGGGGTCGTCATAGGCGGCAAATGCCGGAATCAGCTCAAGCAGCCGGGTCACCACCGGCCCCTTGATGGTGCGGATGATTTCCCTGCGCTGCAGCGCCCCCTCGTCCGGTGGCTTTTTCGCCACCGCCTTATCCGTGTCGGCCATCCCGTCCCCGGCCCCGTGCCGCCCCCTCCGTTGCAGAGAGGGCTAGTCGTCGTTCAACAGCGTCGCCGGCAAGCCGTTCATCTTGGCCAGCAGATATTCCAGATCGTCCTTTTCGAACTCGACCCCCAGATCCCCATACTGGGTCAGAATCCGCTCGATCATCCGCCGCGAAAACCGTTCGCGGTCGTTTGGTCCGCCGTCATACTCCATCTCATAGGAAACGTCGATAGCCGCGCGCATGGCCTGATAAAAGGCCTTGGGCAGCCCGGCTTTCTCGAACAGGGCGACGAAGCCCCGCTTGCCGGCGTCGTGGATCAGGGTACGGGCGTTCTCCAGCTTGATCCGCGCCAGCTTGGCGATGGACGAATCGAAGAAGGTCATGTCGCCCATGCATACCGCCCGCAGAATGATCGACGGCGTCAGGCGGCCATTGCGGTACAGGTGGTCGACCAGCTTGTGGACGTCGGTGTCGGCCTCGGCCAGCCCCAGAACGGCCAGTTCCCGGGCCTGGATCAGCATGTTGGTGGCGGCCTCGGGCGACAGGTCGGGCCTGGCCATCAGCGCCTGGCGCAGATTTTCCGAGACCTTCAGCATCAGCCGCTCGGCCACGGTGACCGGCAGCCCCTGACGTCCGACCAGCGGCCGGCCGACCGCTTCGGACGCCCCGAATTCGTCGGCGACCTTCTGCAGGGTGGTTTCCGTCAGTTCGGCGCCACGGTTGGACACCAGGGTCGCCACCACCGATTCATTGTGGGTTTCCACCAGGGCGTCGGACAGCTTGACCGACACATGGCTGCGCCGGGCCACCGCCGCCTGCTTGTCGGTGCTCTGGCTGTGGACGATCTCGACCAGATCCTCGTCATTGAGAACCTCGGAGAACTGCAGCATCGGCAGCGCGACCGATTCCACGTCACGGGCCAGGGTCAGGGCCACATCATGGGGGACCAGGGGGTTTTCCTTGAGCTGCCGGGCCAGCGCCTCGCGGACGCGCACCTCGGCATCCTTGACCATCAGGCGGAAGATGTCTTCCGCCAGCTTGCGCTGCCCTTCGCTCAGATTGGGATGCTGGCTGGCGATCTTGCCGGCGATCTCGACACGGACGTCCGCAGTCGGGCTGGCAAGCAGCCGCGCGACGTCTTCATCTTTCAGAGTCTGCTCCACCGAGGTCTTCTTCCGTCTGTTGAGGGCGAAACCCACAATTGTCGCCCCCACTATATCGCTGATCCGGGGCGTTGAACAGTTATCCGCTATCCGCACACCTGATCGAGCCAACGTCCCAGAACCCGGGCGCCCACGGCTTCCATGCGCGGGGCATGGCGGGCGGTGTCCCGCCGCAGCCCCGCCACCGAAACCCCCGGCGTCGCCGCGATCTCGGCGGCATGGCCGACGAACCAGCGTTCCAGGCCACGCTGGCCGGCTTCGATATGGAACTGCAGCGCCAGCCCCCGCAAGCCCCAGGCGAAGGCCTGATTTTCCGTCTGCGGCGTCGAGGCCAGCCGGATCGCGCCGTGCGGCAGATCGAACGTGTCGCCATGCCAGTGCAGCACTGCGGCGGCGGCCAGATCCCCCAGGGCCGAATCGGCGCCGGCTTCATTCAGGGACAGCGGCGCCCAGCCGATTTCCTTGCCGTTGGGATTGGCGAACACCCGGCCGCCCAGGGCACGGGCCATCAGTTGCGCCCCCAGGCAGATGCCCAAGGTCGGCCGGTCGGCGGCCAGCCGGCGTTCCAGCAGGCGGATTTCGGCGGCAAGAAAGGGATAGTCGGCCAGGTCGCCGACCCCGATCGGTCCACCCAGAACCACCAGCAGGTCGGGGGCCAGGGGATCAAGGGCCGACAAATCGCCTGTGGCGGCGTCGATTTCGGTCACCGCGAAGCCCCGTGACACCAGGACGGGCTCCAGCCGGTCCAGATCCTCGAAGGCTACATGTCGAACGGCAACACAGCTCTTCATGGCTCACCCCGTCGTGTCGGGGCATATTGAACCACGGCGGGGGTCACATCGCTACGCGAATTTTTCCGGCCCGTTCCACCGCAGGTACAAAAGGTCGATGGCCGAGTCCGAGCACAGCAGGCACCGCCGGCAGGACTGGCGGGCCGAACAGCGCAGCACGGCAACGACACGTTCGCGCGCATCCTCGGACGGCATGTCGGTCAGCCGGTCGAGATGATCGTAGTGGCACTGTGCGGACGTCATGGGCGTGACCTGAAAACGGTTGCAGGCAGTCTCGATGCTGCCACCACCACCGTACTTTTGCAGTCGGCATGTTGCGACGAATTGTGTCGCCGTGTGACGGCCCGGGAAAGAAAAAGCCGCCCACCGGGGGGAAAGAGGTGGGCGGCCGCCAGTTTGTCTAAGAGAGGGAGGCTGACCTCGGGGAGGTCAACGTCTGGAAACAACCCTACCTGCCACGGAGAAAACAGTCAAATCATTTTAATAAAGATTCTCAAAAACTAATCGGCATCGCCAGGGTGACCACCTTTGGACGAGCGTAGCGAGGACTATGCCCGTTGACGCCGCAGCGGCCGGAGGGGCGGAGCCCCGGAGGGAAAGCGGGGAAGCCTAAGGGGGCGGATGCCCTCCGCCGGCGATTGAGGCAGACATGAAACAAGCCAGGGTGATCGCCAAATGCGATCGACCTGGGGCGATTTCCGCCTCCTCTTGCGCCGCCGGTCTTGTCCGGCTAGGTTTGGCGCTGGCGCCAATCGGTGGGAATGCCCGTTCCATGAGTATCATTCTGGAGCCGTTGCTGACGGTCGTATACTTCGCCCTGGACCTGTACTGGTACGTGGTTCTGGCGACGGTCATCTTCAGCTGGCTGATCGCTTTCGGGGTCATCAATA
This sequence comes from uncultured Rhodospirillaceae bacterium, assembly GCA_903941095.1. Classification (GTDB taxonomy): domain Bacteria; phylum Pseudomonadota; class Alphaproteobacteria; order Rhodospirillales; family Magnetospirillaceae; genus Magnetospirillum. The sequence goes on from CAJANN010000248.1 coordinate 23,447, forward strand.
CCTACAACCACGCCGTCCGCACCATCGGCGACGTGCTGTCGCGGCTGACCGAGCCGGCCTTGCGCCCGATCCGCCGGTGGATTCCCGATTTCGGCGCCGTCGACCTGTCGCCGGTGGCGCTGTGGCTGATTCTGCTGTTCCTGAAGATGGTGGTGGAAAGGCTGATCCTGGCGGTCCGCGTCCTGTGACGGGGAAATTCGTCACCCCGGTCGCCGGAGGCGTCCGGGTGACGGTCCGGCTGACGCCCAAGGCGTCGCGCGACCGGGTCGAGCAACTGGTTGCCGATGCCGATGGCGCGATGATGCTGAAGGCGACGGTCACCGCCGTGCCCGAGGACGGCAAGGCCAACGCCGCCCTGCTGAAGCTGTTGTCCAAGGAATGGAAGGTGCCCCGCTCGACGATGGAAATCGTCCTGGGGGCCACCGACCGCCGCAAGGTTCTGTTCATCTCCGGCGATCCGGCCGATCTGGCCGCCCGCCTTGACCAATGGATGGCGAAACGATCATGACCCAGGCCAAGCTTATCGACGGCAATGCGTTTTCGGCGACGTTGCGCGACCAGATCGCCGCCCGCGTCCACGAAATCCGCGAAGTCAACCGCGTCGTTCCGGGGCTGGCGGTGGTGCTGGTGGGCGAAGATCCGGCCAGCCAGGTCTATGTCCGCAACAAGAACAAGCGCGCCACCGAATGCGGCATGACCTCGTTCGAGCATGTGCTGCCGATCGACACCACCGAAAAGCACCTGCTGAACCTGATCGAGGGGCTGAACGACGACCCGGCGGTGCATGGCATCCTGGTGCAATTGCCGTTGCCGCGCCATATCGACGCCCAGAAGGTGATCGAGGCCATCCGTCCCGACAAGGACGTCGACGGCTTCCACCCGTGGAATGTCGGCAAGCTGGCGGCCGGGGGCATCGGGCTGATTCCCTGCACGCCGCTGGGTTCGCTGATGCTGCTGCGCGACCAGTTGGGGTCGCTGTCGGGCATGAAGGCCGTCGTGGTCGGGCGCTCGAACATTGTCGGCAAGCCGATGGCGCACCTGCTGATCCGCGAGAACTGCACCGTCACCGTCGCCCATTCGCAGACCCGCGACCTGCCGGGCGAGGTGCGCGGTGCGGACATCGTCATCGCCGCGGTGGGCAAGCCGGGCATGATCCGCGGCGACTGGATCAAGCCGGGGGCGGCGGTGATCGATGTCGGCATCAACCGCGTGACCCTGCCCGACGGCAAGTCCCGGCTGGTCGGCGACGTCGCCTTCGACGAAGCGGTGGCGGTGGCCGGGGCCATCACCCCGGTGCCGGGCGGCGTTGGGCCGATGACCATCGCCTGCCTGTTGCGCAACACCCTGACGGCGGCGGCGCGGCTGCATTGTCTGGACATCCCCGAGGCGCATCCGTGGGCCTAGGGGAGCTGGGGCTGGCGGTCGCCCTCTTCCTGTTCTCGCACAGCCTGACCAACCGGCATGGTTTCCGCCGCCGCGCCGAATCGCTGCTGGGCGGCCATCTTGCGTTCATCGTCGCCTATTCCCTGGTGTCGCTGGCCTTGCTGGCCTGGATCGTCGCCGCCTATCGCGCCGCGCCGGTCTGGCTGCTGTGGGGGCAGCAGCCGTGGATGCGTTGGGTGCCGCCGCTGGTCATGCTGCCGGCCTGCATCCTGCTGGCCGGCGGCATGCTGACCGCCAATCCGTTTTCCATCGGTCCCGGCGGCCGGGGCTACGACCCGGCCCGGCCCGGCCTGCTGCGCCTGACCCGGCATCCGGTGCTGTGGGGGCTGGGCCTGTGGGCCGGGGCCCATATCGTGCCCAACGGCGATGTCGGTGCCCTGATGATCTTCGCGCCGCTGCTGGTCATGGCCGTGGCCGGTCCGCGCCTGCTGGACGCCAAGCGGCGCCATCGGCTGGGCGAGGCGGAATGGTCGCGGCTGGCGATCCTGACGGGGCGGCCGAACCCGGCCTTCCTGGCCGAGACGGGGGCGCGGCGCCTGCTGGCCGGTCCGTTTCTGTACGGGCTGCTGCTGGCGGCGCACGAGGTGGCGATCGGGGTCAGCCCGCTGCCCTGACCGGGCCTTGCGGCGGGGTCAGGCCTTCTTGTCCTGGGCGGCGATCAGGCTGCGCATGGTCGGGGCGTCGGCCCGGGTTCCCAGGACCGGCGGCGGCAGGGGCACCGGGAACAGCCGGCCGCTGTCGGCGGTGGCGGTGGCGATGCGGACCGGCGGCGGGGCGGTGAAGGCCTCGATCAGCGGTTCTGCGGCGGCGGCCTGGACCGGGTCCGGGCGGGCCGGCGGCTTCAGGGCGGCCAGATCGATCTGCGGGCGCACCCGGCGGGCGACCGCCCCGACATCGTTCATCGAATGCTGGAAGCGGGACAGGACGGTCTTGTACAGCCCGGCCAGCGAGCGGGACCGCCCGCTGTCGGGCTCCTGGAACATTTCGGGGTTGGCGTCGGCGGCTTCGGGCAGGTGGTCGGCGGCCTCGGCCTTGGGGGTTTCCTGCATGCCCTTGAGCACCCGCAGGGCGCCGCCGGCCCCCAGGAAATGGGCAAGGTACAGGTCCTGGGCGGATACTTCGCGCCCCAGCTTGCGTTCCAGCCAGGCCCCGTTTTCCTTGGCATACTCGCCGGCCATCAGGGCCGAGGCCTTGGGATCGCGGCGCAGGTCCAGGATCTCCTTCCGCATGGCCTTGTCGGCCACCGTCAGCTTGCCGTCGGCGCCGGTGGTGATGGCGTCGGCGTATCGGTCCATACCGTGTTCGGCGCCGTGCCGCTTGACCATTTCCAGCCAGGTGCCGGCGGTGAACTGGTAAAGCCCCATCGCCGAGGATTTCTGCGAGCGGGCGTCGGGATTCAGGCGGCTTTCCTGGTTGGCCTGGGCCAGCAGATATTCGAAGGGCACGCCGGTGACGTCGGAGGCGTCGCGGATATGGCCGGCGACCCGGCTGTCTCGCGCTTCGGCAATCTCGGTCCTGGGCGCCACGGCAGGAGTTTGCATCGAACGCTCCAGCGTTGCTAAGCCTGTTCTGGCGGAATCATAACACGGAAATGGTTACCGGAAGTCCTAACGCCAAGGCCGGAGGGACGGACACAGGGCTCCGAACTCAGGTTACGGAAGGGTAAATTTTTGACGTCATGCCCGCGCAGGCGGGCATCCAACCGACGGGAGCCGTCAGGCAATGTCTTCGCAGAGATCGCGCCACTGGGGGTTCATTTGTTGAATGAGATTA